>DMST01000372.1:25932-26515 GCA_003454975.1 Cytophagales bacterium
CATGCACGAGATGGAGCAGGTCAAAGCCTTAGCGAACCAGATAACGCTCGGGCTCACCGTCGAGAATCCCGAAGCGCTGCAGGTGCTGGCAGAACAGCTGGAAAAACCGGTTCGGATATGGGTAAAGGTAGATGCCGGGTACCACCGTACCGGGGTTCCGGTGCAAGACCTAGAAATGATACGCTCTTTGCTACGTACGGCACAAGCGCATGAGCACATGACTCCGGCAGGGGTCATCATTCACGGTGGGCATAGCTATGATGTACATACGCACGAAGCCATTGAGGCCATTCACCTAGCCACCTTGGGAGGAATAGCCCTCTTGCGCCAGGCCCTTTCAGTTGAGTTTCCTGGCTTGGAATACTCTTTGGGCGACACCCCCGCTTGCAGCACCCAGAACCATTTTGCTGGCGCCACGGAGATGCGTCCCGGCAACTTTATATTCTATGATGTGATGCAACACTACATTGGTTCTAACGCGCTGGATCAGATCAGTGTGTGTATGGCCTGCCCGGTTGTAGCCAAGCATCCCGAGCGCAATCAGGTGGTGGTATACGGCGGTGGCGTCCACTTCAGTAAGGAT
>DMST01000372.1:26589-28063 GCA_003454975.1 Cytophagales bacterium
AACACCGTACCGGGTGGCAGAAAAGTGATGGGTTTGCCCGTATCGTTCACCGAAGATGGCTGGGGGCCTGTTTGGAACGACTCTTGGGTACTCAAGCTATCCCAAGAGCACGGCATACTACAAGTGCCCACCGACCGGCTCAACCAAATTGCTATTGGGGACTGGATAGGAATATTACCGGTGCACTCCTGCCTTACGGCTGACCTAATGGGGCATTACAAAACACTGGATGGTGAGCCAGTAGACCATTTACGAGAGCACCGATTTGTGTAAAAAAATCTTGCAGAACAAACAGTACCACCCCATAGAAAGGGTTGTAAACAAAAGAGGGGCGAATGGCCCCTCTTTTTTATCGATATGCAGAATCTGGTCTAACCCAACCGCAGCCAATGCGAGGCTATACTTTTCAGCCAGGCAGAAGGAGCAGCAGCAGGCGCAGGTGCCTGTCGCATATTCCACCAGTGCAGGATGTCCTCCCAGTAGATGCCAGCTACTATACCGCCGATCACCAACAGGCCAAGCAAAACGGCAAGGACCACTTTGGTAGTACTGATGGGGCGTTTGCCTTGCACCTCCCCCGTACGGGCATTGACAAAGAACTTGTACAATTTGTCTTTGTACTTGTAAGAACTCAGATATACCGGTAGCAGAATGTGTTTGAAGGTAGTATCCTCATAAGACGTATTGATATTGTGTACCCGCTGTTCGTCTCCACCGATATCCCTTCGGACCGCATCGCGTATACTGGGCTCCATCACAGCTTTGGCCTTGCCCCAGCCCTCCTTCAGGTCTACCTGATACTTTTCTGTTACGTACCCACTCAGGAACTGATTGTCAAAGGGCACCAAGCTAGGTAAATCCCAGGGCTCCAGCTTGTTCATGTACTTTTCAGGGATCGAGTCTGAGGCCCCAACCAATACATCGTCGAAAGGTAGCATCACCCGTCCGTATGCCGGATACCAGCGCGTTTTCCGCACCTCACGGGTTTGGCGTTTGCCATCGCTATCCGTGTACGATTCCGTCACGTAGTAATATTCTCCGCGCTCACCCCGGTAGTCCGAGTCCGTTTGCGAGTCATACGTCCAAAAAGGCAAATAAGCTCCCCGGAACTGTTTGGGGTTAATCGAGGCTTTCTTTAGTTGATTAGGAATCCAGAAATAACCCGTAAGCCACTTCTTAAACCCCTCTATGGCGTCTTTCTTTTTAACGGCGAAGGGCAATAGAGATTTGGGCCGGATAATAGATTCGTCATGAGCATTGGCCACTACCAGGGGGGTGGCGCAATACACACAATTCTCACTTTCCACATTAGCATCCAAGGTCACGGTGGCACCGCAGCCCTCGCATTTTACCGTATGAACAGTGATTTGCTCTTCCGCCGAGGCCTTGCCAGCCAGGTGGGTTTCAAAGTCCAGTTCCACAACGGCCTCGTCAGACACTTGGATCTCCTGCGTGCTGCCGCACTGCTCGCCGG
>DMST01000372.1:28107-28448 GCA_003454975.1 Cytophagales bacterium
TCGCAGGTAAGGTGCGAGGTACCGGGAGTATACACCAGTTTACCTCCACAATTCTGGCAGTTGTACTGTTCTACCGATGATGTTTGTGCATCCATATGGGTTCAGGCTTATTGAGGAGGAAGCGGCGGAGGCGCCGTGCCAAATAGTGCGGCCACTTCGGGAACATCTTTAGCTTCCGTCCAGGCTGCCATACCTTCTTTCCACACCAAGCTGCCGGTCATCAGCTCACCACGGGAGATCATTGCTTTCAGCGCATCTGCGTTATGAGGCCCGGTTTGGGCTCCATTTACGGCTACAAAAACTGCCAGTGCAGAAGGCAAGGGAGGTGGAGCAGGCGGACC
>DMST01000372.1:28528-41149 GCA_003454975.1 Cytophagales bacterium
CGGGAGCCGCGGCCGGTTGGGCTTGGGGTTGTGCACCGCCAAACATATTACCAAACTGCTGCGCCATGGCAAAGCCCATGCCCATGCCAATGCCTGCTCCAGCATCGCCGCCGGGATTAGCTGCAGCAGCTTCCATGGCTTTGGCAGCCTTCATTTGCGCTAGCTTATTTAGGTCAATTTTGTTTAGACGGCTGTATTCGAAGATCTCCTTCTTCACCTCGTCCGGCATATTCACATTCTCGATGTAGAACTGCGGAATATCCAGACCGAACCGGTGCATATCTTCGTTCAGCGCTGCCGTAGCCGCTTCACCCAATTCCTTGATGTTGCCTGCGTACGCCTCAATGGGCAAATTGGCCTCTCCTATACCGTCCGTAAACTCGCGCACTACAATACTGCGCACCTGATCCGTGATTTCATCGGTGGTAAACTCCCCGTCAGTACCTACCACTTCAGTCAAAAACTTACCAGGATCACTTACCTGCAACTCGTACGTGCCAAAGGCGCGAATCTCCACAAAGCCGTACCGGTCATCATTGAGGGTGATGGGAGCCGGGGTGCCCCACTTCATGCCCGTGAACTTGCGGGTATTCACAAAATAAACCTCTGCCTTGAAGGGACTGTCGAAACCATACTTCCAACCCTTCAGGGTAGATAGGATGGGAAGGTTAGCCGTGTTTAGGGTATGCATACCCGGTTGAAATACGTCGGCAATTTGCCCTTCGTTTACAAACACAGCTGCTTGGCCCTGCCTCACGGTTAGTTTGGCTCCGTTTTTAATTTCGTTTTGGTAACGTTCAAACCGATACACGATGACATCGCGGTCATCATCGAGCCACTCAATGATGTCAATAAATTCACCGCGAAGCTTATCAAATAGTCCCATGGCGTGGAGGTTAGTTAAGATTCTTGGGGAAATTAGAAAAAGCCCAGCAAAGGGACAATGGAAAGGAAGAATGTGACAATAACCGCTTCACCATATGAGAATGAGGGGCAGGAGTTTGTTGACACCCAAGCCATGCAACTTTATTTACTAAAATAGCCCCTCAAAAGACATCCTGACCTGGGTTTCCACTATTCATAAATTGACTATCGTCAAATCAATAGTCGGTTTATTATATTAGCCACATGCAACCGATCGACCTCTTCGAGTACTTGAAGAAATGTGGTAAGTACGACCTGGATTCGGTCCTTAAGGAGAAGGAATATAGCAAAGGAGACTATGTGTATTTGCCCGGAGAATCAGGCAACTACATGTACGAAGTTGCCAGCGGAGTGGTCAAAATCGGTAGTTACTCCGAAGACGGAAAGGAAACGGTATATGAGGTGCTAAGCCAGGGGGACTTTTTTGGCAACCTACAATATCTCGATGATGTCCCCTTTTTCGAATTTAGCAAGGCCCTTACCCCCACTCGCATTCGTCGCTACAAGCTTTCATTTTATCGCGAAATCATCGTACATGATCCTTCAGCTAGCGAGTGGTTCAACATTACCACGGTGATGCGCTGGTCCAAGTCGGAACGAAAGCTGTTTCATAGCCGACAGGGAGACATCCATGGAAAGTTAAAGTTCATTTACGAGCTGTACAATTTCGAAACAGGCGATGCCCGAGGCAAAGGGCACCGGGTGTTTAATTTGCTTAGCATGAAAGACTTGGGGGACTTGATTGGTGCCACAAGGCAAACCATCTCCGCCACGTTGAAAGACCTAGTGGAACAAGGAGAACTCCCCCCTGAAGCCATGGGCTAGTTTGGGTGTGCCCTCTGTTCTACTACCCGTTTGCGTGCACTAAAAACTAATAATTAACTACCAACATCTCCCGATCCCATTGAGCCAAATCTCCAGGAATCGTACCTTTGTATGTCAAAGTTGATGCTGGTATATGATCAAAGACATTCCCCAACGACTGGTAGAAGGAGTACATTTGGCCGTGATTCGCACCGTAAACGACGCAGAAGAGAACGAGTGGTCCGTGTATTTGCTCAATCATAACAATTTTCCCCTGGAAACCGTCCTCATTGCTAGCACGGGATACGGCACCAAGGACGGGGAAGACCAACGCACCTCCACCCTGCGCCACATGTTCGAAGAAATTTCTGCCGGTGGGCATGTCCTGATCGAACCCATCCAGCCCGATGTATTCCACCTAACCAACGAGTACTTTGTTACTTATTATAAGGACCGGGAGATATACGAGAAACGGTTCGTCTTTGTGCCCGACACCATCACCGAAGACAATCTTTCCTACATCGAGAGTCTGCAACAAGAAGGCGTGATTCACCCCTAATGGACCGTCCTGCACTAACTGACATTCTTTTCCTGGATATTGAAACGGTAGCCGGTTCGGCTACCTATAACGAATTGCCTGAACGACTTCAGGCCCAGTGGGACCGCAAGGCAAAGTTCATCAAAACGGAGGAGGCGATGGACTCGCCGGAGCTTTACGTGGACCGGGCAGGCATCTTTGCCGAGTTTGGCAAAATCGTGACCGTGGCGGTGGGTTTCCTGACTCCGGGCGAAGACCAACAACTACAGCTACGAGTAAAGGCCTTCTTTGACCATGACGAGCGCGTGTTGCTAGAGCAGGTGGTGCATCTATTCACTAAAGGTTTTGATCCCAAACGCATTTACCTGTGCGGACACAACATCAAGGAGTTTGATATCCCGTACATGTGCCGTCGCATGCTCGTGAACGGGCTCACGCTTCCTGATGTTCTGGATATTGCGGGGAAAAAACCCTGGGAAACCCGCTTTCTGGATACCCTGGAACTGTGGAAATTTGGTGACTTCAAGCACTTCACGTCTTTGGAGCTACTAGCCACCATCTTCGGCCTAGACTCCTCCAAGTCAGACATTGATGGTAGCCAGGTGAATGAGGTATACTATGGCGAAGAAGAAGGGCTGGAGCGGATTGCCCACTACTGCCGCGCAGATGTATTGGTGACCACCAATTTGTATTTGAAGATGCGCGGAGAAGACATAATTACCGAAGAGCAGGTAGTAATGGTCTGATTCCTGCCTCGTACCTTGTGATTATGCGCCTGGTTCGTCATCCCGTACTCGCCAACTACTACGTTACCTACCGGTGTAATGCCACTTGTAGTTTCTGCGATATCTGGGAACGGCCTTCTCCTTATATCACATTGGCCGATGCAGAAGCCAACTTTCGGGACCTGAAACGCTTAGGGGTTCGGGTCATCGATTTTACAGGCGGGGAGCCCCTCCTTCACCGCGAGCTACCCCAACTGCTGGCACTAGCCCATCAAATGGGGTTCATTACCACCGTAACCACCAACGGGCTGCTATATCCTAAGTACGCGGAGCGCCTTCGGGGTCAAGTGGATATGCTTCACTTCTCCTTGGATGCCGCTGATGCCGAAACCCATGACACCCTACGAGGGGTAAAGTGCTTCGACTTCGTGATGGAGAGTATCCAAATAGCCAAGGGGCTTGGGGAGCGGCCCGACATTTTGTTCACGGTTACCGAAGATAATATTGACCAGATAGCGGCGGTGTACCAAACCATCACCCAACCCAACGGCCTGGTATTGATCCTCAACCCCATCTTCGCCTACAACGAGGTAGAGACCCTAGGCGGGCTTACCGCCGAAAGCCTGGATCGCTTAAGCACCTGGGGAAAAAAGAGGGGGGTATACCTCAACCAAGGCTTCATCCAACTGCGCCGTGACGGCGGCAACCATACCCAGAACCCTATCTGCCGTGCAGCCAGCACCTCGGTGGTCATTTCCCCTGAAAACGAGTTGGTACTACCCTGCTACCACCTGGGCCAAAAGACCTTTCCTATTCAGGGTAACTTGCACGACTTGTACCAATCCGATGAGGTGCAGGCCCTGGTAGCACAAGAAGGTCGCCTTCCGGCTTGCGAGGGTTGTGCCATCAATTGTTACATGCAGCCCAGTTTCGCGGTAGAACTTTCCAAATATTGGTGGAAGTCGCTACCCAGTACTCTGAAGTACAACACCATGAAAGGCACATGGAAGAGGCTATTTGCCTAAAGCGCATTGGCATAGCTCCGTGTGGGCTTGCAACACACTAAGAAAGTGCACGTTGCTATTAAAAAGCAGAGCCCTTATATTATTCCCATGCAAGTTACTTTCTCTGACTCTTTTATTGCTTCAAAAGGGCATCCCAGAACAAAGCTATATCAAGAGTTAATCTCCCAACTGGAGGGGGTATTCGCCGGTGAAAACAACTTGATAGCTAATCTGGCTAACCTTACGGCGCTACTAAAAAATGCTTTTGATTTTCATTGGGTGGGCTTCTTTTTAGTGGAAGGTGATGAACTGATTGTGGGACCCTTCCAAGGGAACATATCGATGACTAGAGTGAAAAAAGGGAAAGGTTTATTGGGAGAAGCATTTGCGAATGGAAAGTCAAGGGTAGTGCCTGACTTGAATCATTTACTAGGTACAATCAAAATTGATGATAGAGAGGGATCCTCAATCATTATTCCTGGGAAAGTGAAAGATTCGGTATTGGTAGTGCTCGATGTTACATCTGCCGACACAAATTTTTTTGACGAGATTGATCGTGAGGCCTTAGAAAAAATAGTGAACGTGGTGTTACATGCCAGCGACCTGAGCGCCTATTTTCCCAATGACATGGTGCTTAGCTTAGCACTTTCCCATGGTGGCTGGAATTCTACCCTTTCAATAGAGGAAGAAGTGGCTCAAATCCGCAACAGCCGAAATTTTCATCGTGATGTGGAGTCGTTCTAACGATGGATTATCTCTTAGATACAAACATCTGTATTTTCCACTTTCGTAGCAGGATCAACCTTTCAGATCATTTTGATCCAGACCAGAGCCGTATTATGATTTCGGAGATAACCTTGGCTGAGTTGAAATTTGGAGTCAAAAATGCCGTACTGCTGTATCAAGCTAAACATGCTCAAACCCTAGAATATTTTGTGCAAGGCGTTTCCATCGTTCCCATTCGGGAAACCTTGGATATATATGCAGAAGAAAAGGTCAGGTTACGACGCGCAGGACAGCCGATTGATGATTTTGACCTCCTAATTGCTGCCACCGCCCTGACTCACCAACTCACTCTAGTCACCAACAACACCAAACATTTCGCAAGAATTGAGGGCTTATCGATAGAAGATTGGACAAAGCCCAAAACTTAAGAGGCAGGCCCATTGCGTTCATATACCACTTTACGAAAGAAACCCGGAAGCGGCTATGGGCCTAAAAATCTTCGTTTTGGGGACCTTTTAGTGGTGAAACTCTTGTTGAAGAAAAGACCTGTGGATATCCTTCAAGAAAGCCTGATCCAGATCGGGTTTTTCGGATTCTTGAAATATATTTGTGGTCCATTAGAATTCTGAGAGAAAAACGCTAATCGCGACAATTCCATGGTAGTAGTAACCTCAATTGTGGCCTTCTCGGTGATCATCCTTTTGCTGGTGTTCATCCTGCTGTTTGCCCAGAGCAAGTTGGTACAGCAAGGCGACGTGAAGATTGTGATCAATGGTGATGAGAGCAACCCGATGGTTGCCGCGGCAGGTAGTACGCTGCTTACCACCCTTTCCTCCAAAAGCGTATTCTTGCCCTCCGCATGCGGTGGCGGCGGTACCTGCGCTATGTGCAAGTGCATTGTGGACGAAGGTGGGGGCGATGTATTGCCTACCGAAGTGGGGCACCTGAGCCGCTCTGAGCAAATAGAGGGCGTACGCCTTTCTTGCCAGGTGAAGGTGAAGAACGATATGAACATCCGGATTCCCGAAGAAATCTTCGGAATCAAGAAGTGGGAAGCTACCGTGGTTAGAAACTACAACGTTTCCTCCTTCATTAAGGAATTTGTAGTTGAGCTTCCTGAAGACATGGACTACGAAGCGGGTGGCTATATTCAGATTGAGGTACCTAAGTGTGAAGTCGATTTTAAAGACATCGACATCACCGCCCACCCTGAGGAACACAATGACCCTAAGCTCTTCCAAGAAGAGTGGGACAAGTTTGGCCTCTGGGGTCTGAAAATGAAAAACGATGAGACCATCGAGCGTGCGTATTCTATGGCTTCTTATCCTGCTGAGGGTAGAGAGATCATGTTGAACGTGCGTATCGCTACTCCCCCTTGGGACCGTGCTAACAACAAATGGATGGATGTAAATCCGGGCATTGCTTCCTCTTACATCTTTGGTCTAAAGAAAGGTGATAAAGTAACCATCTCGGGTCCTTACGGAGAGTTCTTCATCAACCCTTCAGAAGCAGAAATGCTGTACGTAGGTGGCGGTGCTGGTATGGCTCCTATGCGTTCACACCTCTACCATCTTTTCCGCACCCTTGAAACCGGCCGGAAAGTAAGCTACTGGTATGGTGGTAGATCTAAGAAGGAGCTATTCTACTTGGATCACTTCTACGATCTGGAAAAGAAATTTCCCAACTTCTCATTCCACTTGGTTCTTTCTGAGCCTTTGCCTGAAGACAACTGGAAAGAGAAGAAATCTATCGACGATGAAGGCGACGGTTTCCTCGGTTTTGTGCACCAAGCGGTGATTGATCAGTACCTGAGCAAGCACGATGAGCCAGAAGAAATCGAGCTGTACTTCTGTGGCCCTCCTTTGATGAACCAAGCGGTTCAGAAAATGGGTGAAGACTTCGGTATCCCCGATGAGAACATCCGTTTCGACGACTTCGGAGGCTAATCCAAGTTAGATACATAACGAAGCCCGCTTTCTTTTCGAGAGCGGGCTTTTTTTGTGCTTATATTTTCGAAATGGGAAACCGGATGGCTATCGACTTAAGGTAGCAGAGGTATCAATTGTGGGCTAAACTGAAAATGCTCAGTGTAAGTCTTTGGCATGGCACTTAGGACGTTGCTTGATTAAGGGAGATCTTTTTCGGGAAAGGGGCTCGGTTATAAACCAAGGCAAATTGGATAAGTGCTGTCACACAACAGCACTCAAATGCCGCTTGCTGAAGCTGGTATTTATCGTTGCAGCACCAACGCTTGCAATAAGAAATTTGGCTGAAAACTAGGTTCGCCCCCCTTCCTTTTTCAATTTAGCCGCTTACCGGTGTGAACCTCCCTAAATAGGGCAGCAAGCGCGAATTTTTTTGAACCATGAAGTTTTATAGTACCCGATCCCCTGAGAATTTAGTCTCCTTTCGCGAGGCAGTGTTGCAAGGCTTGGCACCCGATGGCGGCCTGTACGTGCCCACGGAAATTCCGGCCTTGCCCAATAGCTTTTGGGCACAATGGAAAGACCTGTCGGCCGAAGAGCTAGCGGTACAGGTATTGGCCCCCTTTGTGAAGGAAGATATCCCCGAAAGTGAGCTGGCAGAGCTAGTGAAACCGGTAGTAAGTTTCCCCTTTCCGTTGGTACATGTACGTGGCCAGGTTCACTCCCTCGAACTCTTTCATGGCCCTACGTTGGCCTTCAAAGACGTAGGGGCTACCTTTTTGGCCCAGACACTGGGCTACTTTGCTCGGCAACAAGCGCAAGAGTACACTGTACTGGTAGCTACCTCCGGCGATACAGGTGGCGCCGTAGCCAATGGTTTCTTTGGCGTGGAGGGTACACGGGTTATTATTCTGTATCCCTCAGGAGGCGTAAGTCCCTCGCAAGAGAAGCAGCTAACCACCTATGGGGGCAACATCACAGCCTTGGAAGTAGACGGTACGTTTGACGACTGCCAGGCACTGGTAAAGAAAGCCTTTTTGGATGCTGAGCTGAAAAGTGATTTGAGTCTCACCTCAGCCAACTCCATCAACCTGGCCCGGCTACTGCCCCAAAGCCTGTACTACTTCCTGGGCTTACGGCAGCTAACCCCCTTTCCAGAAAAACTATGGGTATCCGTGCCCAGCGGCAACTTTGGCAACCTCACTGCGGGCCTGTATGCAAAACGGATGGGACTGCCTATCAGTAAATTTGTGGCGGCCACCAACGCCAACAATGTGGTACCTGATTTTCTCCGTACCAAGGAATACACTCCCCGGCCTTCAGTAGCCACAGTATCCAATGCCATGGACGTAGGTGCGCCTAGCAATTTTGAGCGACTACAGCACCTGCTGCCTACCTTCGAGGATTTTACTGAAGCCATGGAAGGTGCTGATTTCTCGGACTTCATGACATTGCGCGTGCTGGAAACGCTGTATCAGCGTAGCGATTATTTGGCCGATCCGCACGGAGTAATTGGCTACTTAGGGTTGCGCCAGGTAATGGTGGGCGAACCCGAAGCAGTAGGGGTGTTTCTAGAGACAGCCCACCCGGCTAAGTTTCAGGAACGTATACCTGAGGACTTGCAAGAAGCCGTTGAAATACCCGAAAGGCTATCAGCGTTCTTGGAGCGGGAAAAGGTGGCCACTCCCATGAGCAAGAACTGGGAGGCTTTCCGGGCGTATCTGGAGGCACTGAAGTAAACCCTTGGGGGGATAATCTGTTGTGAGGTTCCCAAATGTGGTGCAACTGGCCTACTTTTGGTAGCACAAACGTTATGAAGACCATGCAAATCCGTTCTCTTCTGTTGAGTGCTTTGATAGGTATTGCCGTGGCTGGCTGTAGCGACCGAGGGTCTGAGACTCCTAACCGCCAGCAAGGAAGTGGCCTGAGCAGTGCTAGCTATTTTGAAGTAGCCACTCCCGTGAAGGGTAGCATTTTTTCCTTAGGCGAGCCGATACAAGTTACCATCTCGCCCAAAGGAAACGCCCCGGAGGTAGATTCGGTAGAGGTATTTTTGGATGGAGAGAAGTATACCACGCAAACGGAACTGAGCTTTACTTGGGACTCCGAAGGGGCTATGGTAGGCCGTAGGATCGTGCGCATGGTGGTGTATTCAGGAGATAAGAAAGAGGCGCTACGCTTCTCTACCACTTTGAAGTCGGATATAGTGCCTGAAACCTGGGGCTATCAGGTGGTGTCTAGGTATCCACACGATACTAAAGCCTTTACGCAGGGCCTGATTTTTCAGGATGGCTTCTTGTACGAAGGAACGGGGCAGGTAGGGCAATCGGTATTGCGCAAGCTCAACCACCAAAGCGGCGAGGTGCTGCTACAGGACGACCTGGATGCCACTATGTTTGGCGAGGGTATTACCCGCGTAGGAGATGATATCATTCAGATTACCTGGAAAGCCAGAACGGGTATTGTGTATGACTATAACACCCTAGAGGAGAAGAGCCGTTTTACGTATTCTACAGAAGGCTGGGGTTTGACGTATACGGGCGAAGAGTTGGTCATGAGTGATGGCAGCAACAAACTTCATTTTTTGAATGCTGACAGCTACGTGCTCAACCGGACCATCGACGTTTATGACGATCAGGGGCCAGTAAAGAATCTCAATGAATTGGAGATGATTGACGGACATCTGTACGCGAACGTTTGGATGACAGATAAGATTGCCAAGATAGAGGTAGAAACGGGCCGTGTGCTAGCTTACATAGACATGACGGGGCTGTTGCCTGAGAATGAGCGTAACGGGCAAGAGGACGTGCTGAACGGCATAGCCTACGATGCGGACAAAAAGCGGGTGTACCTGACGGGAAAGAACTGGCCCGCATTGTTTGAGGTGCAGTGGTTTAAGAAGTCGTAAGCCGACTCCTTATCATAAGATCTATTTCAAAAGCCGCGCCATGCGGCTTTTTTGTTTTATCTACTGCGTAAAATGATGAGGCGGAGAAACGGCCAGCAAGAGCGTCTGAAAAAGAAGGGTTGGTAGCCTAGAACTGAGCAGCGCCAACCTTATCCCGTATGAATGTCACGCAGAAAGAAGAGACCTCGAAGGGATGACCGGTCTACAACGTAGCCCTGAAAAAAAGATCTCGTTCAGCTAGCTATTTGCCTGCCACACGGCTAACCGCCCAAACAAGGAAGAACACGCCGTAGCTAATGATCAGGAACCAAAGCATGCTAATCCAGAACGGACTGAGAAGCAGGTAATAGTCAAGGCCTTGGGCTACCAGCCACATAAGGGTGTAGACGGTGCCCCACAGCTGAAAGGCCATAAAGAAGGAGCCGATGGGCATGGTGAGTAGGTTGATACCCCGTAGCTCGGTACTGCGGGTACCATAAAAGGCCGCCATGATGAAGAACCAAACGGCGCCGAAAACAAACTCAAAACTGAGTGGTGGTAGCATGTGCAGGTAGTTTCAAAGGTCAAAAGTAATCCTATCGGGAAAATGTTTTCAAATTTTTGAAAGTGGGGTCGCACTAGGTGTGACAGGGAAGGCCAACGTGAGCCACCTGTGGACGTGTGGAAAAACTCTGGTGGGATAGGTGCCCCGTGGGGGTTGAATTTTCGATACCAAATGACCACCTTTCATTAATACACACCCTAAGCACTCATCATTTTATGGCGAAGACGACAACTGCTAAGTCTGCAACACCCACGAAAACCTCTACCCGAGCTACCACCCGGAAGACCAAGCAAAAGAAAATATTCGTCCTCGATACTTCTGTAATTCTCTTCTCTCATGACAGCGTGCTCAACTTTGACGAGCACGATGTGGCGATTCCAATAACGGTGCTGGAGGAGCTGGATAATTTCAAAAAAGGGAACGATACGAAGAACTTCGAGGCCCGGGAGTTCATCCGACTAATAGACTCCCTGAGTACGGAGGAGATGCTAGTGAAGTGGATTCCCCTAAATGGTAAAACGAAGGGGAAGTTTAAGGTGATTCAGGGCAAACCGGATGATCCGAACCGGGATGCGGAAAAGGTATTTGCAGATAAGAAGGCGGACCATAAAATATTGAATGCAGCCTTGAAGCTGGAGGAGGAGATGAAGGGCTACAAGGTGACGCTGGTCACGAAAGACATCAACCTGCGACTGAAGGCGAAGAGCCTGCATATGAATGCGGAGGACTACGAAACGGGCAAGATCAAACACGTATCGGAGTTGTATACAGGCAAGGCAGAGGTGACCCGCGTGGGATCTGAGGTGGTAGATGCGCTATACGACTCTAGCATACATGGGATTGAGTACCAAGACGTGATGCAGGAAAAGCCGATAGATAACCAGTATTTCATTCTGAAACACGGGAAGAAAAGCGGGTTGGCCTATTATTATCCGGAGGAACAAACGATAGCGCGGGTAGAGAAGCGGCCGGTATACGGCATTACAGCCCGGAATGCGGAGCAGACGTTTGCTATTCACGCCTTGATGTCGCCACACATCAAGCTGGTATCCATGCAAGGGGTGGCCGGAACCGGTAAAACCCTGCTGGCCCTGGCCTCGGCACTGGAACAGCGCCGAAATTTCAAGCAAGTTTTCTTGGCGCGGCCCATTGTACCGCTGTCCAACAAGGACATTGGCTACCTGCCCGGCGACATTAAGAGCAAGCTGAACCCCTACATGGAGCCCCTATGGGACAACTTGAAGTTCATTAAGAACCAGTACAAGGAAACGGACAAGGAGTTCAAACAGATCACGGAGATGGTGGAGAAGGAGAAGCTGATGATTTCTCCACTGGCTTACATACGGGGGCGTTCGTTGAGCAACATCTTTTTTATAGTGGATGAAGCCCAAAACCTGACCCCACACGAGGTAAAGACGATCATCACTCGAGCGGGAGACAACACCAAAATTGTGTTTACAGGGGATATTTACCAAATAGACACGCCGTACCTGGATTCGCAGTCCAACGGACTCTCTTACCTGATAGACCGGGTGCAAAACAATCCGCTGTACGCACACATTACGTTAGAGAAGGGCGAACGCTCAGAATTGGCCAACCTGGCGAACGATTTGTTGTAAGGTTGGTGTTATTGACCTACTTAAAAAACATTAAAGGAAATCGTACCGATTTACTATTTGGGATGTAACGAGGAACGCGGTTAAAACGCGGTCCTCACACGTCCTTGGTGGTATCAAGGACGGTAACATCGTAGAGGATTTCCCCTTATTTTCTAGATTAAATCAATGCAAGCAATACACGCAACTACCGTCATTGCGGTGAAACACAACGGCGGTGTATCTATTGGCGCCGACGGCCAAGCCACTATGGGCAATACCGTTGCTAAGAGCAACGTGCGCAAAATTCGTAAGCTGCAAGATGGCAAAATCATCACCGGCTTTGCCGGCAGTACTGCCGATGCCTTCACGTTATTGGAGCGCTTCGAAGAGAAACTAAGCACCTACGGGGGCAATATGAAACGAGCGGCCATTGAGCTGGCCAAAGACTGGCGTACGGACCGCTACCTACGCCGCCTGGAAGCCATGATGATTGTGGCAAATAAGGACGAGATACTCACCATCTCTGGTACTGGTGATGTGATAGAGCCCGATGATGACATCGCCTCGATTGGCTCGGGAAGCAGTTTCGCCTTGGCCGCAGCCCGTGCACTCAAGAAGCACAGCAGCCAGCTAACGGCGCGCGAAATGGTAGAGGAGAGCCTGCACATAGCAGCCGACATCTGCATCTACACCAACCACAACTTGGTGGTAGAAGAATTGGCATAATCCATACGGAGGATATAGGGAACACTCAGACCTAAACCACGCCATTGTAATCCCGAAAAATAGAGAGGGACCTCGGTTATTAAGTTAACCAAGGTCCCTCTTTGTTTTTGCCCTTCTCTGGTATAGGGTGGGCTTTGCCACCAAGGCCAGGTAGAGAGACCGTCTTCGGGACTTAGGTATACCCAAACAGCCTGACCCA
>DMST01000372.1:41191-47258 GCA_003454975.1 Cytophagales bacterium
TGGATCATTAAAGCCCGTAGGTCTTGGCGATTTTATCGATGGCTGCGGCCAAGTTACGGTCGTTATCGGTAACGATGTTACCAGCATCATGAGTTGTAAGCTCAATCGTCACCCGGTTGTACACGTTACTCCAATTGGGGTGGTGGTCCTGCTTCTCGGCCAAAATGGCCACACTACTCATAAAGCCGAAAGCGGTTACGAAATCGGCGAATTCAAAGGTGCGGGATAGCTTATTGTCTGCTTCTTGCCACATGGTATGGGTGGGTTGGGGTGAATAGAATCTTTACTCCTGTAGATAGCTTTCTTCAGGCAGGATTGTTTCGCGATGGCGAAATAAAATTAAGCTTCCAATTCTAGCGGCCGATCGAGGTTATTTTTTGATGACCAAGGGTTGTACCTCCGTCTGTCCTTGCGTTTTTATGCCCAGGAAGTATACCCCTTCAGGCAACTGACTGACATCCAGCTGATATCGACCGTTAACTCCTTGTAGAGCGGAATTATCCAATGTAAGTGCTTTTCCACTCAACGTAGTTATGCGTACCGAAACGGGGGCATCCGCTGCCGCCCGGCTATAAAAACTCACCGTGCCGGTAGCCGAAGGGTTAGGAGTCAGGGGTCCAAAGGTGTGCAAGGTGCCCTCAAACATCTCACTTACCACCGGGCTGTAGTCGAATTGCCCGTCAAAATCTACCTGGCGGATGCGGTAATAGTTGAGCCCTTGCGCAGGCTGCGTGTGCCGGTAGCGGTATTGGTGAAACACTTGGCTATTGCCTTGTCCGGCAATCTCTGCAATGGGTACAAACAGCTTTCCATCCCGGCTATGCTCCACTTCAAATCGGTCGTTATTGGTTTCACTGTGGGTGTTCCAGCTGAGTTCAACGACATGGTCTGCACCTTCTGCCTTTACCCGGCCCCAGGTTACTGGCAGGCCTAGGGAGCCCACATTCAGGTTCATGCCAACGTACCCGAACATATGAACGTTATTGTTGTCCGTTCGCAGAGATAAGAGCGTCCAGTCCATGGATACGGATGCTCCGCCGGATTCATGGCTCATGGCCAGAATAGAACTCTCATCACCAGAGTTGATATTGACCTCGCTGGTTTGGCTGGCGCCCACCGTTGCCGATAGCGGACCCACGTTGGTGTCATAGTGGCCCATGCAGTCGCAGACCAAATCACCGGCTTCGCTGGCTACCGAAAGAGAAGGATTGGTCACGGTGGAGGAGCCCACCGCATCCGTAGATTCTGCAGAGGTAGAGCCGTCAATGGGCGTGGCCTGATCTACATTGCCGTACGATACGGCTCCCAATGCCGAAAGCTCCGTGCCGGAAGCCACCACATTGCCGACCGTAGGGCTACCACTGGTACCTTCTACACGATACCATAGGGTAACCCGCTTACCGAAGGTAGTATGCTCAATGGAAGGTCCTGCCGTCATGGCATTGCTGTTGAAGGTAACGCCGGACACCGTAGCTCCTGTGACACAAGCCACAATCAGGCGGTCCGTACCGGAATTGATGCTAAAGCTATTGATGGTCAAAGAGGTGGAACTCCCCCCCGACCCCACCGCGCTTGCGCCATTGCTGTGCGATGCGGGCTGGGCAAAAAGTGAGACTACGTTCCAAAAACAAAAAAATAGACACAAAAGGGTGGTGTAGGTTTGGGTTCGCATAGAAGAAAAATTAGGTACACAAGGGAGTAATGGTTTATCCACAACTAGTAGATGTGTTAAAAGTTAAGGATTTATGGAGATCCATGCCGGGAAAAATCAAACACATATCAAAAAAATACTAAGATATACCGAGGGTAAACCCCTCTATTAAACAGGAAGTGCCTTATACCTTATGTCTCTAAAAACACCAAAAGCCCGGACCTAAGCCCGGGCACACATTTTACCCTAAGATGGAGTTCAATTAATCAATGATGAGTTTGCGGGTACCTACAAAGTTTTCGGATTTGAACCGGATGTAATACACTCCTCGGTCCAATCCGCCGATGTTCAAGTCATTTTTGTTACCCACTATGGGAGCCACTTTCACTACTTGGCCTTGCTGATTGACCACCTCCATGTTGAATCCGGAGAAACCTGTTGGAATCTGCACGGTGATCACATCTTGCCCTGCGCTGGGGTTGGGATAGAGCGATACCATGTTGGCGTCTAGGTACACCGGTATTTGACTATCCGCTGAAGAACTGCCCCTTGGCGCCGGGATGCCGCAACCGTTCACGACAATTCGGGTAGATTGCGTACCTCCAATGCAAACCTCAGGACTGTTGGCGATGTACTCCACAGTAATCAAATATTCCTTGGGGTTATTGAAGGTACCCCCCTCCACTTCCAGACGAACAATACCAGAACCAGTTCCCTCATCTTCAATATCTAGTCCGTCGTAAGCACGCACGATGGCCGTAGGGTTGCCCGACCCCAGTAGCTCTACTGCAATCTCACGAGTATTGGTGCCCGGGTTACAAACGCTGGTTTCCTGCACATAAATAGAAGCATCACAGATGCGAATCCAACGTGATAAACCGTAATATTGGGTAGAACCTTGAGCACTCACTACGGTGAGATTAGACTGGATGCCTGTGTTACCCACCTGCATGCTACGGCTAGTATTACTTAGGTGATCATCCACTACATTTCCATTGACCAGACCATTCGCCAAGGTCCAACGCGCAGGGGTAATGGCCCCTTGGTTTCCCGTCCAAGTGCCCTGTACGCTTACTGTAAAATCTGTATTGGCAAATACACTTCCTTCGTTAATCTTACCGGGCCCGCCCGACACCATGAGTGCCTGGCTATGGGCTTGAAGGGAAAACAGTGCGCAAGCTAAAGTTATGATGTATGTCTTCTTCATCTGAGTTTTTTGTTTGAGAAGGTTATGCAGGGTAGTGATGCCCCAAAGCCCGGGCATGGACCCAGGGGCACATTCTACCCCTTAGGAGGAATACGTTTATTCGATAACTAGCTTGCGAGTACCCACAAAATCATCTGACTGGAACCGGATATAATAGATACCAGGCTCTAGCCCCCCTACATTTAGGTCATTTTTGTTGCTAGTAACAGGAGCCGTTTGCATCACTTGTCCTTGCTGATTAATCACCTCCATGTCAAAACCAGTAAAACCATCAGGCATTTGTACAGTAATCACATCCTGACCCGCATTTGGGTTGGGGTAGAGCGATACTGCGCTGGCATTCAAAGGGAACGAAGTAGAAACTTCGGTTTCTCCGTTGGGTCTGCGCACAGGGCAAGGCCCCAAAATGAAGCTATCATTGATCACGCCACCACTACATGCGCTTGGGGAGTCAAAAGTGACTTCCACGTCATAATCATCTTCCAAAAGAAAAAACTCGTGGACAGTCTTGTTAAAGCTCTGATGAAAGATGAGTCCTGTAGCCGGATCAGACAACACCACATCGCCGGATGGAGTGCCTGAGCCTGTCAGGGTAATAACTACCCGCCGAGTGTTATTTTGTGAGTTACAGGTAGAAGCAATGGAAATGGAAACACCGCCATCACAGATACGAATCCAACGGGATAGCCCATAAAACTGTGTGTCGCCTTGTGCAGCTACTACCGCTAGGTTGCCTTGGAGACCCGTGGTGCCCACTTGCATGCTACGGCTGGTATTACTCACAAAGTCATCAACCAAGTTCCCATTCACGGTACCGTTGGTAAGGGTCCAACGAGCAGGGGTGATTGCTCCTTGAGTGCCCGTCCAGGAGCCTTGTACACTTACGTTAAAATTTTGATTAGCCCATACCTTGCCGTCGTCAATACGGCCGGGCCCACCGGATACAACCAAAGCCTGGCTGAAAGCACTGGTGGAGAGACAAAGGCATAGGAGAATGATAAATGAATTTTTCATCTGAGTTTAGTTTTGTAAGAATTTATATTGATCACTGAGTAAAATGTATTTTGGATCGCACTACCTAGCGTATCCTTATGTCAAGGATGGTGGGCGGCGGTGCTTGTTGATTTTTCCTCATTTTCGATAAGGCATAGCAACTCTGTTAATATTTATTTTGATAAATATTTGAAGGGTGAAATAAGCCGTTCTTATTTATTCAATAATGCTAACAGGAAATAGCCAGACCCGGTACTAACCACTGATATACAGTAGGTTACTTCACTTTTGATTAATTGTTTTCATTTGAATTGATATAAAGGTAACGGGCAAAAAGTCTTATAGTCAATCCAAAAAGAGTGATTAACCAGATCGGGTTAATCATTGATCAAAATGGGTTAATGGGAGCGTAAAATTTGACGATTCCCCTAATTTATGAGCGGTATTTGCCAATGTAAGCTGGCTCACTGATTACCTGGATCTTCTTTTATCAAAGTTTCTAAATGTGAGTACTGCATCTCAGCCCACTTGGCAAATTGAATCCTAAAATGATGTATAGGTCTTGCTGAATGGAAAAAGTAAATCTTAACCACATTTAGTCTCGGGCATAAAAAAATCCCACCCGCTCACGGCAGATGGGACTTTCTCTGTAGAATTTAGACTAATTATTCAGGCAATTTTTTCAGAGTCAAGATACTAGACACAAGAGTCAAGATCTATGCGCATAGCCCAAAGTCTTGGTTCTTGCATCTTATGTCTTGGTTCTTAATTAATCGACATTGTCATGCAACCACTTGTTCTGACTTGTCAGTTGATTGTCGTCGTTCAGGTGGTATTTCGATACGTTCTTTTCTGAGCTGTGAGGAGGCTCGGAGAGCTTCACATTGCGGCGTAGGTACGCAGGCATGTTCAGCTTTTCCTTGATCTCGTCATCCTCATCGCGCTCCGCATTGGCTCGCAGGGCTCGCACCCGGCGGCGGGCCTGCTCCAACAGCTGTTGCTTTTTGTACTCCTTGTTGTCCATACTGGGATCGAACGGCTGGGGAGGATTCTCCTCAATCTCGTCCATCCGCTGCTCTACGGACTTGTACTCGTTCTTGGGCTTAGCATCCACAATCTCGTACTGCCCTTCCAGGTCGGCCAGCATTTCGGGCGAAACTGACTCCTCGGCTTCCTCGGGAGCGGGTTCGGAAGCTCCTGTGAAACGGAAGCGGGAATCGTCCTGCTCAGGCTCGGGCTCCACCTCAGGCCCACGCGTACCAATCGTCCACTCAATAGAGGTTTGGCGTTCGGGCTTTGGCTCAGGTTGGGGAGCGGCAACAGGCTGGCTACTTTCCAGGTCGTAGACCTTGCGTGGCTGCGGCTGTGGTTTTTTGACGGCCTCTTTGGACATCATAGGCACCTCTTCTTCCGAGTCAAACCCCGTTGCGATTACCGTTACGCGCACATTTTTCTCCAAGGTAGCGTCTACTCCATGGCCAAAGATTACCTCCGCCTCGTCGCCTGCCTGCTCCTGGATGTACTCGGAGATGATGGTAAGCTCATCCATGCTCAGCTCCTCTTCCTGACCACTGACCATGGATAGCAGAATCTTCTGTGCCCCACGAATGTCGCGGTTGTTGAGCAATGGCGAGGCTAGTGCTGCCTCGGCAGCCCGCTTGGCGCGGTTCTCGCCCTCCGCTTCGCCCGTACCCATTACGGCAGCTCCGGCATTCTTCATCACCGTTTTCACGTCCTCAAAGTCCACGTTTACGTGGCCACTCACGGTGATAATCTCCGCGATGGACTTCGCTGCTCCCGTCAGTACGCCATCCGCCTGACCAAAGGCCGTGCTGATGCTCAGGTTGCCGAAGATCTCGCGCAGCTTATCATTAAGAATCACCAGCACCGTATCGCAGTACTGCTTCATGCGGTCTACCCCGGCCAGGGCAGCCTTCATTTTCTTTTTGCCCTCAAAGGCAAAAGGCACAGTCACGATGCCCACCGTCAGAATGTCCAGGTCACGCGCAATGGAGGCAATCACCGGAGCCGCTCCCGTTCCCGTACCACCGCCCATTCCGGCGGTGATAAACACCATCTTGGTATTGTCCATGAGGAACTCTCGGATGTCCTCCTTACTCTCCAGTGCGGCCTTCTCGCCTACCTCTGGGTTGGCTCCAGCTCCCAGCCCGTCGGTCAGCTTGCCGCCGATCTGCAGCCGCTGGGGCACCGGGCTG
>DMST01000217.1 GCA_003454975.1 Cytophagales bacterium
GGTGCCCGGCCCACAGCTGGGCCAGTGCAGAGAGGGTGGCTACAGCCAGGGCAATCTTGAAGGCCCGCTGGCTCAGAGCCACGTGGCGGCCCTTGAGCAGGTACCAGGCATGAACACTCATAATCAGAAAGCTACCTGCCAGAAAGGCCCCAATCCATACGTGCAGTAGGCGATCTACACTGCTGGGATTGAACACCATGGCCCAAAAGTCGGTGATCTCGGCCTTGGCTTCCAGGCCCTCGCCCACAATCTTGAAGCCCGCCGGGGTCTGCTGCCAACTGTTGGCCACTACGATCCAGATGGCGCTGAACATGCTGCCCAGCCACACGCCCAAGGTGGCGATGAAGTGGACGGTGGGCTTTACGCGGTTCCAGCCGAACAGCAGGATGCCCAGAAAGCCACTTTCCAACGCAAAGGCGAAGATGCCTTCGGCTGCCAGGGCACTGCCGAAGATGTCGCCCACGTAGCGGCTGTAGGTAGCCCAGTTAGTGCCAAACTCAAACTCCATCACGATGCCCGTAGCCACCCCAATACCGAAGGTGAGGGCGAAAATCTTGGTCCAGAACTTGGCCAAGCGGTGGTACTCCTCGTTGCGAGTACGCAGGTACTGGCCTTCCATAATCACCATCACCAACCCCAAGCCAATACTGAGGGGCGGATAGATATAATGGAAAGCAACGGTGAAAGCGAACTGTAAGCGTGCTAAGATTTCTACGTCCATAGGAATGGGGACAAAGGTTCCACAAACGTGTAGCGCTGCGGTCGGGACCCTCATCCGGGACGTACTAGTCCCGGCCGTAGTGTGCACGAAATTCGCCAGCGAAGGTACGGGCCGATGGGTAAAAAAGTGTGACTTAGGTTACTGAGTTTTGGGCAATTTGATGGGGAAAGGTACCTCTACCATACCAATAGACAACGAGGGTACACGGACCAAAATCCGTTGCCGATTTTCAATTTGTGGGTGTAACAGGACAACCAAAAAAGCAAAGATCGCGTTAATATGACTGAACAGTCAGTCATAATGAATAACAAAGAAAAAATCATCCATTCGGCACTACAGCTATTTGCAGAAAATGGCTATGCCGAAACTTCTATCGATAAAATAGCTAAGCATGCAAAGGTGTCTAAAGGTCTTACCTACACCCATTTCAAAAACAAGGAAGATCTGCTGCGGGCTTGTGTAGAGGCTTCGGTCTTGCAATTGACTGATGAGATGATGCAGCTACAGGAGACAAGCCTGGAGAGCTTACTCCGTAACCTGTTTCACCAGCTGAAAGCGCATACCCAACGCGTACAGCTGAGCCTTTTGCTGGTAATCCATCCTAAAACCCCCGAAGTGGTAAACGAAATGCTCAGCAAACAACGGGAAGAGTTGTTGCAACTGTTGGCTTCCTTGTTGCCTCAGCAGGGTGATGTTCGGCTGGAAGCCGAATTATTGCTCAACCTGATTGATGGGATAACCCTAGACTATGTAGCTGACCCTCAAGAGGCACAAATAAATACACGCATTGATTATCTGATAAATAAATACAACACATGAGATCCAAGGAAATACAAATACCTAAGTTTTTGCACGATATACATGGGAGTAAGTCCACACCGAGAGATTTGCTGCTCAGTTATGGTGGTGGGCTATTGGCGGCCGCTACCGCCTATTACTTATGGGTAGGGCAGGGGGCAACCGGCCCCGTTTGGAAATTGGTTTTGCTTCTCCTAATCAGCGCCGATATTGGAGCAGGAGCGGTGGCAAATTTTACTCGGGGAACTAACGGCCACTATAGCGGGCCTGAGAAACGAAAGACCCGATTGGTCTTCATCTTCTCGCATTTTGTCCACCCGACCCTCTTCTTCTTTGCCCTGAATGTGATCTCGCCCGTGGCGATAGGCATGACGCTCTTGGTGATAGCCTCTACCTTGGTGATTAACCAGGTGACGGAAGTAGAAAGGCAACGTGTGGTGGCCGCCTTTCTGCTGGTGTTACTCATAAGCTTGCTTTTTGTATCCGGGATTTCCCATCCGTTGTTGCTATGGTTCTTCATCCTGTTTGGGGTAAAGTTATTCCTGGCTTTTGGTATTCGCCGGTACCCGGCCTAGAGACGTGGAGATCCGGAAAGTCGATGCTGGAGATGTAGGCCCTGCCTCCGCCTTGTTGGTAGATAATTTTGTAGAGGATAGGGGAGTAACAGTTTTGTTCCAGGAACACGATCCGAAGTATAAGGGGAGGGTAAAGGAGTGGTTCCAGGCAACCCTGCGTATGATGTTGGCCAACGGCCAGGAGGCCTATGGGGCCTTCTGTGGAGATGAACTTGTAGGCATTGCCCTAACTACACGTGCCCACTACAAGCCCAAATTGGGCTCCATGCTACGCTGGCTCATCCAGGTATTGATCTCCTGCGGCTGGCGCACAGTCATGAAAACGGCCAGGCATGATCAGCATCGAGCGGAAAGCTTTGGAGGTGCTGCGCCCTTGATTGTGGAGTTTATCGCCGCGAGTGCGCACCACCGGCGTAAGGGCATTGGCAAAGCATTACTGGCCAAGGTACAAGAACGTGCTCAGCAGCTGATGATTCCGGTTTGGTTGGAAACCACCAAGGCTGAAAATCTTGAGATTTTTCAACGTTCGGGATACCGACTCCTGGGCGAGCGGGGGGAATTGGCAGTGATGTACTACCGTATGATGAAGGAGTAAACGCGGAGTGACTTGATGGTGAAGATAAGGGATGCTTTTCACATGCGATAGCTCATAGACAAGCCGAATTCTTATCCATACCGGGAGGGTGGGAATTAGAATCAAGATTGGAGTGAAGGTGAGAATATAGAATAGTTGGTCCGAAGTTTCATGTCTTATACGGTCAGCTCAATCAGGTTGCCTTCGGGGTCACGGATTACGCTTTCGTAGTAGCCATCGCCCGTGGTGCGGGGTTCACCCGCAATGGTGATGCCCTCGGCACGAAAGTGCTCCGTAAAGCGGTCTACTTCCTCTTTAGCGCCCACGGAAAGTGCGATGTGCGCCCAGCCCGTAGTTTCTACTGAGGCCATGGCTTCGGCGATGTCTGGGCGGTGCATCAGCTCTAATCTAGGCCCACTGGGGAAGGTGAGGAAGTAGGAACTAAACTGCTTGCGCGGGTTGTGGTACCGTTCGTTGGCCGTTAAGGAGAAGGCCCGCACGTACCAGTTCTTCATAGCTTCCAGGTCCTTGACCCATAGGGCGAGGTGTTCGATGTACATATTATAAAAATAGAGGTGAGATGATGAAGAAACGAGTGAAGCTTCAAAGTTGGAAATCTTGAAGTTCGAATTTTTACAGGATGTATGAAAGTGCAGTCAATGAAACTCGGCTGTGCAACCATGGTCCTCTTAATACATGGCTGCTGAGGTATTCGGGGGGAAAGAATTGCGGACGGACCCACCTTTCACAAGGAAAGGAAAGGCCCGGCAGAAGCAAAAGAGGATGTTTTATTTATGATACTGCACTTCCGTAGCGGGGTTTTTAAACCGCTTGTACAGCCGGTAAATCAGGAATAGTGAGACCAAAGATCCCAGGATGATCACACCGGTTTGCCCTAGGGTGTCCACAATCGCCTTCAGGATAGCCCCTCGGCTGCGGCTGCGGCGCGAACTACCATCGGTCAGGGTATTGGTA
>DMST01000196.1:0-5458 GCA_003454975.1 Cytophagales bacterium
CCCGAGTAGCCCCCTACCCTTTCCGGACCTTGGAGCGTACCTACTGCCGAGCCATCAGCATACACCTCAGGGAGGTAGCAGGTGTCCAAGGGTAGGTTTAGTGTAAACGCTACCGGGCTAACCTCTCCAGCCACTTCATACGCCCCAATGGTAGGTGCCGTGGTGCTTCGGGGAGTACCTAGGATATCATAGACCACCGAAGGAATAAAGGTACCCGTCCGGAATAACTCCGAGGCCTGAGGAATCAGGACCGAATCGCTTTGAAATTGAGGATCAAGGAAGAGACTATTCTGGTCGTGTCCCGTAGCAGATTGCCATTCAGTAAGGCTATAAGAATTATCGAGGGTAAAGGGGTTAGATTCGATATTAAAATAGGTGCCCGCAGTGGTAAAGTAAGCATTATGATCCAAGACCAGATCGGAACTGCTTCTGGTGGTTATCAGGATTCCTTCATTATCATTCACAACCAGGTTGTTCTTAAATGTGACCTGACTGGCATTGATAAAATTTACAACTTCATCGTTATCAATTCCACTAATTACCAATGAGTTATGGAATACTTCTAAATTTTGAGTATTGAATATTTGTAATCCGGAAGCATAATTCTGACGTGAGAAGACGGTGGTATCCCCCTCCACTATTATTTCATTGTTGGTAATCAAACTTGAAATGCCCTCATCGTTACCGGAGTATTGAATGGAAATACCTCTCGCTAGAGGTTCGCCCATGGCAATGTTTATCCGATTATCTTCAATTTGAAAATGATGGGTGTTATATAAAACAATACCAGAAGAACCACCATCCAATAAATAGAATGTGGAATTTTTCACCACTACTTCATTAATCTGGTAGGAAAAGAATCCAGATGATTGTGAATTAATAAAGGTATTGGAATCTACTTCAACTCTAGCGCTGCTTTTAGACCTTGCGGATATATCAAGAGCGGTTCCGCCGCCTTCAAAGGTATTTCCAATTACGCGAACCAGGGAATCATCCGCGGCCAGATAATACTCTACTATATCATAGGCAGTGGCTGTGGAGAAAAATGAATTGTGTAACAGATCAACTCCCCGGCTATCGGATTCTATAGAAAGCAAAATGCCCTGAAAGTTGAGTTTTTTCATGGTAACATAATCTGCCCCGGAAATTTCCAACAAACTACTTCCTCCTTGAGGAGAAATGATCACATCATCAGCAGTACCGGACAAGCTGGTAAAGGTGACCCGATGGGATGGAGAGGTGCCCGGGATTTCAGAGAAGATCGTAGGCAGATACGTGCCGCTTTCCATAAGGAAGGTGGTAGGGCCGTTTACAGTAGCCGCCTGCATGGCAGAAAGTGCGTCATCAAACGATCGGAAATATGCCGATTCACTAGCTCCTAAAAGAAAGTCTCCCTCAAAAGAAGCGCGTACGCCAGAGGAGGATAGGGTATCATTGGTAGGGTTGGTATCTGTCATGCCATTCACCCCAGAAACAACTACCGAGAATATAACCTCTCGGCCAGACTGAAAGTCATAAGTGCCCAAGGTGAGGGTATCGCTAGCTCCCGGTGCTAAGGATACCGGTACATCGATAGGAGTCTGCGCTACTCCATTGGCACTCCAGTTGATCTCTAGGCTATTGATAGTAGCTGTAGCGTCTGCATTGGCTACCACCACTTGTACCGGGTAGTTACTCGCCGTGAAAGGCATCGCTGGGGTAATGATTTCAGTTACACCGGCATCGGCACTTACCGCAGCCGTAGCATCAAATATTCGCAGGTCATCAAGAGCCACGCCCTCCTCGCCCGAGTTGATGAGAGAAGAGAAGTAAAGGCGCAATTGCACGTGGGGCTGGCCTGCGGCTCCGGTCAGCGGGCCTTGGTACTGTTGCCAACCTTGCGAGCTGCCGATCCAGGAGTCTTCTACATCGTACCAGCCGTTGTCCAGTACCGACCAATTATTTCCTGAATCCAAGCTAATTTCCCATTGAAGCAGCTGAAAATCATCGTTGGGAAGGTCGTATTGCAACGCAAAGCTGATCTCAGGGTCTGTGGTTAGGCCCGAAAAGTCAAAGAAGGGCGTATAGAGTTCAGATTCTTCTGCCGCAACTAGTGCTCCACTCAGTTGGGTCACCATGGCTTGAGTACCCGAGTAGGCCGCAGCAATTACCTGCCCTGTCGGAGCGCCCACTTCCCAAGAGCTGTTGAAATAATCTTCTTCGATTACCGTATAGTCGCCCTCAAATCCTTCCTCATACGGCAAGGAGCTTACACGCAATATGTTTGTAAAACTTTCATTCAGGATGGAATCATTAGCGGGCAGATCATCCATGAGCGAATGCCAAACATTAACGGTGTAGGCATTGGTACTGCTAAGCGCTACGGATAGAAAGTCTAACGTGGCCGTATCCCCGGGATTCAGCGGGCCCACCAGGGTATCGGTAACCTGGGTGGTGGTACACGTGGCAGAGACTAACTGTAGGGTGAAGGGCACCTCCGCTACGGTATCAGAACCAGTATTTGACGCCGTAAGCGTGAAATCTTTGGTGGTGGCATTTACCTCATCGGACACTCCTGCTAGGCTTAGCAGCGCTATGTCTGAGCCCAGACTAGTGAGTTGGAGGTTATCTACACAGAAAACCTCATCATAGCTGCTGCTGGACCCTTGCTGCTTGATTCGAATCTGGGTAAAACCAGAATAGTCCTGCCCGGCGGTTTGCAAGGTCTCTGATAAGTTGATACCCAAGTTGGTCCAGGAATGGGTAAGGTCGCTTTGCTCATCAAACAGACTGATGAAGGCATCTTCATTGGCAGCACTGCCCCGTACCCATACCTCGTTCTTGAAAAAATCATCATATACCGAATTGTAGAGGTCCAGACTTAGGGTAACTGCGTCTGTGGACGCACTATAGGCCGCTAAGTCGATCGTCAGCTCTACATACTGATCTCCCTCCCCTCCACTCACCAGGCAAACGGCATTGTTTCCCATACTGGCCGCTACGGAGGTGTTATCCAATCGGCCATATGCCATGTTGGTATGGTAGAATACTTCGGCCAAGGGGCCTACCTGCTGAGGCTGGTCTAAGGAAATGGTGTTGGAGCCCAAACTCTCGAAACCCTGTACCAGCGGCAACCCACCGGTGTTAACGCCGCGGTGGGTTATGAAGGTAGTTAGCGTATCATTGCCCCGATTCTCATCATTGGCCAGCTGGCCATATATTTTCACTTCGTATGCGCCTTCCTCGGATAGGTTGGCCGAGAAACTAGAAGTAGCAGAAGCTCCATAGGCTGTGGTTCCAAAGGAAGTACCACTGCCAGTAGTCTTTACCCCTTGTGGGTTGGTGATCTCATATCCATAGGGCACGCTTGACAGCGGGCTAGTTCCCCGGTTGGTCCTTGAAAAGGTAATTATTTCGGAGTTTCCCAGGCCAAATTCTGTGGCAGCGCGAGTAAGCGTGGGTTCGGTAAAGTCCGCATCCACCGCAGGTTTTGCTTTTACTTCCACCCCGTCAATGAGCACTCCTTCTTCCGATTCGCTGCCGTCGCTGCTCATCACAAAGCGAAATTGCACAGCAGACTGACCTGCCACGCCGGTCAGCTCATGCTGGGTGTACTCCCACACGGGCATGATGCCCGCCCAGGAACTAACCCCAAAAATCTTATTGTACCAATTTTGAGCCCATTCCGCCGTTCCTGAAATGGCGTTGCCCACCTTTTGCCAAGTGCTACCGCCATTGGTGGTCACCTCTACATAGAGCAAGTCGCAGCACGATTCAGTACGAAACTTCAAGTAAAAGGAAAGGAGTGGGTCTTCTGCAAATCCGGAAAAGTCAAATACCGGACTGGTGGCATAACTCAACTCATTGTTGTTGTAGGCGGTAGTAAGGTTGGTACCCAAGGCCGCTACTCCATCCTGAGCAGAGTAGAATCCTGTACCGGACAAGTTCCCTACAGCCCAGCTACTGTTGGTACCGCTCAGGGTAAATCCATGACTGGTCTCAAAGTTTTCTTGATAGGGGAAGTTGGTGATTTGGGCAGGTGAAAGCTGGATACAGCATACACTCAAAAGGAGGCCCGTGAGAAGTTGGTATCGCATGTTGGTCGGTTTACTAAGGTATTGAGAATAGCGTGGTTGAAAATCGTAAAAAACGATTGACATACAGCGTGAAAATGCGATATCCTTCCCTTTTTTCTATGAAAGAGACGATTTATGGGACGAAAAATTAGTGGAGCAACTTACGCCGGCATGAGTCTGGTTCCCTGATACTTAAAGACAAAAAACCCGCCCCGGCAAGGCCAGGGCGGTAAGTATAGTAAGGTTTAATAAACTAAACTAAGGAATAAACCCTTACTGAATTTTTTCGAGTAGCATGTCATTGTTCGCTACGTATCCGAAATCATCCGGAGCGGCCGCAGCCATTTCTTTCGATTTCATGGCTGCTTCTTTGGCCTTCTTCATCTCGCCCATCTCATAATAGATTTTGGCTTGAGTGTGCACGTACCAGAAGGCCTCAGGGCGCATATCAATCGCCTGGTTGATCCACTCCAGAGCCTGATCCATATCCTCACCGTTGGCCAGGTAAAAGTTGGCCGCACTCGCCATATCGCCAGCAGAAGGACCGGCCAACGTACGCTCGATGGACGCCATTACGGCATCTTTGTAGTTTACTTCCAATGGAATGCTAACGCCGGTGTTTTCCCACATGATGGAGATAGAAGCGGTGTTATCCTGGAAGCTGTGTACGTCTATGGAGAACGTTTCAAAGGTCATGGGCAATTCCATGCTCTTTACTTGGAAACGCGCCAGATCTTCGGCCTCTACGTATCCACCGGTACCCCAGTGGGTCAGGTTTTTGTGCACTACAATGGTCCACTCACTCTCACCGGGGATAGTATACAGCGCATACTTACCAGCAGGAATATCCTCACCGCCCAGCTTTACGTCATCACTGAAAGTGATTTTGGTAGAGGCATTCGCGCCAGTACGCCACAATTTACCGTAGGGTACCAGCTTGCCAAAACCTTCGCGGCCACGCAAACTAGGGCGCGAATACTCGACGGTCACTTCGGTAAGCCCTACCGTTTGGGTAAGCGTAGCACTAGGGCTAGGCTGGGGAGTCACAATCTGGGCGTGAGCACCCCACGTGCATACGGCAACGAACGCTGCCATTAGTACTAGGTTTTTCATGAACTTCGTTGGATTCGTTTAACGTTCCGGCGAATTTAGATAAACTTTCCTGTGGTACCTTTGCCTTCGTGTATTTTTCATGTCGCAACATCTAAATTCATGTTCAACGAAGAGAATTATCGCAATATTCTTGAGGAAGTGATCCCCTTTCATAAGCTGTTGGGCACCAAACTACAAGACATACGCGAGGGCTATGCTGCTATTTTGATTCCATTCCGTCCCGATTTGGTGGGCGATCCCCGCACACAGCGAATACACGGTGGGGTTACCAGCTTTGCTATGGATGCTGC
>DMST01000196.1:5482-6108 GCA_003454975.1 Cytophagales bacterium
GCCGGCGGTGCCGCCGGTATCACCACGCTCTATAATTCCAAAGACCTGATTTCTACCATCGATATCCGGGTAGACTACCTGGCTCCCGGTAAACCAGAGGACATCCTGGCCGAAGGTTTCATTGTGAAAAGCGGTGGGAGTGTCATCTTTACCCGCATGACGGCCCGCCACCCCAATAGCGACGAGCTGATTGCCGAGGGGCGCGGCGTATACCGGGTAAAACGCATAGAATAATGAATCCACTACCAGCAGCATACTACCAACAGGCCGATGTGGTAGCCCTGGCAAAGGATCTGCTAGGAAAGCACCTGATTACTGAGATCGAGGGCATTCGAACAGCAGGCAGGATTGTGGAGCCGGAAGCCTACGGCGAGCCCCGCGACAAGGCCTGCCATGCCTGGCTATACAAGCGCACGGAGCGCACCGAAATCTTTTTCCAACCCGGGGGGCTGGCCTACGTCTACCTGTGCTACGGCATTCATCACCTGTTCAACATTGTCACCAACGTGGTAGATGAACCGGATGCCATCCTGATTAGGGCAGTTGAGCCCCTGGAGGGAGAGCATGAGATGCTGCTTCGTAGAAACATGGAAAAGATGGCCTATCGGCTCACGGCAGGCCCCGAA
>DMST01000196.1:6166-8777 GCA_003454975.1 Cytophagales bacterium
CTCTGGGCATTACCAAGCAGCTCAATGGTACCGACCTAACCGGAAGCACCATTTGGCTGGAAGATCACGGGGAAAGCATCCCTGAGGAGCAGATTATGGCTTCACCCCGGGTGGGTATCGAGTACGCCGAAGAGGATGCCCTTCTCCCCTGGCGATTCCGCATCAAGGACAACCCCTGGACCAGCAAAGCGAAATGAGTTATTAGTTATGAATTATTAGTGATTAGTTAAAATAGGATTCAATGGAGTTAATTTTAAGTATTGAAGGGTATGTTTAGATTACATCCCAATTTGGAGAGGGGGTTTCTCATGGTCCAACTCATAACTGATAACTAATCATTAATAACTCTATATGGTTCGCTTTATCACCAACCTGATTTGTACCGAACTGGAAGCCAGTAAGGTTTTCTATTCCGATTTGTTTGGCTTCGAAGTTGTCTTTGATAGCGACTGGTTTGTCAATCTAAAGGATACCAACTCAGGGGTGGAACTGGGCCTGCTGATCGAAGGGCACGCGGTGGCCCCTCCTACTCTTTCCACAACCTCTGGCGGCATGTACCTCACCTTGGTAGTAGAAGCCGTAGAACCCATTTATGAACGGGCGCAAGCCCAAGGGTACGCGGTACTGGCCGAACCGGAAGACACTTTCTACGGCCAGCGGCGGTTGCTGCTGCAAGCCCCCGAGGGTACCACCGTGGATGTATCCGCATTGATTCCTGATTTCGGGGGCTGATCGTCACATTCTGCCACCCTGTGGCGGGGCATTTTCTTTACTCTCAGACCGTATTTGCCTACATTTCAGTAAGCACATCTATTTTTTAGTTATGAAATATACGGTATCAGTAGACATCCAGGCGCCTCGCCAACAGGTAGTAGATCGGTTTCAGGACCCGGAGGATATCAAGAAATGGCAGCCTGATTTTGTGGGTTTTAAAGTACTGAGTGGAGAGCCTGGACAGAAGGGATCAAAAACGGAGCTTACCCACCAGATGGGCAGGCGACGGGTGGTGATGGAAGAGACTATTCTGGAGAATCAATTACCCGAGCGGTTCGACGCATACTATGCAGCTCCAGGAGCGAAAAACTGGATTGAGAATCACTTTACAGCCCTGGACAAACAAACCACCCGCTGGGTGATGCACAGCGAATTCAAATGCAGTGGGTTTCTTCGAGTGATGGCCGCCCTGGCGCCGGGTATGTTCCGCAAGCAAAGCCAAAAAACGCTGGATCTTTTCAAAACCATGATGGAAGAGGCTTGAACCCACACGATATTCATCCTACTTAACTAGATACTTTTTTGATCGATGATTGACAACCTAAAAGAGAAAACGGGCAAAACGCTGGAAGAATGGATTGCCCTGATAAAAGCACAAAACCTGGAAAAGCACGGCGAGATTATGAAGTTTCTGAAAGGGGAACACGGGCTCACGCATGGTTTTGCGAACACCATTACGCTGAAAGCGCGGGAAGCGGATGCCGGTTCTTTTGCGGAAGAGGACCTGATTACAATGCAATACAAGGGCAAGGATGCCCTCTTCCCTATTTACGAAGCGGTGCTGGCCGCAATAAAGTCTTTCGGAGAGGATGTGGAGATAGTGCCTAAAAAGGCGGCCGTAAGTTTGAAAACCAAAAGGCAGTTTGCCTTGGTACAGCCCACCACCAAAACTCGCGTAGATCTGGGGCTGAAGCTGAAGGGCAAGGAGCCTGCGGGACGGCTCGAAACTTCGGGCCCCTTCGGCACCATGTGTACCCACCGGGTGCAGCTCACCGCCGCCGATCAGGTAGACGGCGAGGTGATTGCCTACTTGAAAGAGGCCTATGAGGCTTCGAAATAAGATTCCATCCTACACCAACCGGCATATTTAGGGTTTGCTAAGGTGGTTTCGAGCCTATAGCCAAAAGGTGGCTGAAGCCGAGCAGGCCGGAGGCAATTGATTTCTTTTTCAGCAGCCCCTAACTACGGAGCTGTGTACTTATATCAAGATTGTCGATAACAACGTACCCAAAATCAGACGAAGTCTTCACTCGGTAAATTCGGCGATAAACAAGGGGCGCTTTGTGGCGGCCACCCCCGCCAGAAACTCCCGAACTAAATGAGATTGGAGGTGATGGAGCATGGGCAGCCAGTGATTAAATGGTCTCCACCTGATAGGCCAGTCATTGATGCAAGTACCGCCGTAATATTCACCGAACCCAAACCCAGGGCTGATCTTCAAATTCAAACAGATGTACCCTTCGCATCCTCGCTACTGTAATGACCGGGAGCCAATATACCCGCGGGATCGGAGACTTGTCGCATGGCCTCTAGCCATTGTTGATTTAGGGAGCCCGATGGTTGGGCATGTGGGCGATCCGCCCAGCCTAGCCGATACGGTTGATAGCCCGCCGCTGCCAGCTGCTGTTTGGTATCGGCATAGGCTGCTTGCATACGGCTTTCCAGGGCCGCGTCAGCCCGATGGTACAGCCAGTTGATGACTGCATAGCCGTAGCGATGGTTGGGCAATTGAAAGGTGAGCGGCACATCCACCTGATGGGCTTCGCCCACCTGCCGCACGAGTTGGTCCACCTCGGCCAAGGCCTCGGGCGTATAGGGTTCCACTCAGGTGTGCCTG
>DMST01000087.1:0-1224 GCA_003454975.1 Cytophagales bacterium
CATGCCGGTGGCCGACATCCACTTGCATGCCAGTGGCATCCAGGACGCTATGGTGCACAGCGACGTGCGCCGCGTACGGGTATTTGGCTTTATTGCGGTCTTTATTCTGTTGTTGGCCTGTGTCAACTTCGTGAACCTGGCAACGGCGCGGTCTGCCAATCGGGCCAAGGAAGTAGGGTTACGCAAAACGCTGGGCTCTGTACGTCGCCAGCTCATAGGGCAGTTCCTGACCGAATCGGTACTGCTGAGTACCTTGGGAGTCGTTCTAGGAGTGATCATTGCCTCGCTGGCCCTCCCCTTCTTTAATGTAACCACCGGCCGGCAGCTGGTATTCCACTGGTGGGCCGACGGCTGGTGGCTCGTCTGTTTGGGTACGGCCTTGGTCTTGGGCGTCCTCTCGGGGTTGTATCCGGCAATGTACCTGTCCACCTTCCGGCCCATACAGGTACTGAAGGGCAACCTGACTACCGGCGTACGCCGGGCGGGCTTGCGCAATGGGCTAGTAGGCTTTCAGTTCGTTACGGCTATGGTACTCATATTCGGCACCGTGGTGATCAACCGCCAGATGAGCTTCATCCACAATACGGATTTGGGCTTCAACAAAGATCAGGTGCTGATGATCCAGGGGGTGACCCCTATGGGTGAGTCGGTATACGTATTCCAGGAAGAGCTAGCCAAAACTCCGGGCATACAGTCAGTCTCGGTGACGGACTACTTACCCATTCGCCATCAGGAGATTAAGCGCAACGGCAACTTCTTTTACCACGTAGGGGTTCAAGACGAGGAAGGGGCACAGAGCCAGTTTTGGCAGGTAGATGAGAATTACCTGGAAACGTTCGGCCTCAAACTAGTAGAAGGTAAGGATTTTAGTGCACCGTATACGGCCAATGCCAACCAGGCCATTATCAATGAAGCCCTGGTAAAAAACCTACAGCTGGAGAATCCTATAGGGGAGGTAATCACCAACGGTCGCGACACCTTAGAGGTGATAGGGGTCGTAGCCAATTTCCACTACAATTCTCTGAAAGAAGAAGTGCACGGGGTGTGTTTGGTGGTTAATCCACGTACCTGGGACCGTTCCTCTATGGTGGTGGCGAAGGCCAATACGGACAACCTACCGCTGGTGCTGGCCGATGTGGAAACCCTATGGCGGGAATACGCCCCGCAAGAGCCACTGCGCTATTCGTTTATGGATGAGGAGTTCGATGCGATGTACGAAGAGGT
>DMST01000087.1:1272-6371 GCA_003454975.1 Cytophagales bacterium
GATGTACGAAGAGGTAGAACAAACCCAAGGGCTGGTAAGCAGCCTGTCGTTGTTGGCGATTCTCATCGCCTGCATGGGCTTGCTGGGGCTCTCGGCCTACATAGCCGAACAACGGGCCAAGGAAATGACCATCCGCAAGGTGCTAGGGGCTACGGTGGCTGGTATCTTCCAGCGGCTGACCTGGAACTACCTCAAAATCATGCTGATATCAGCGATGCTTGCCTTCCCGCTGGGTTGGTGGCTGATGAAACAGTGGCTCGCCGATTTTGAGTACAGCATCCCCCTTTCCTGGTGGATCTATGGCTTGGCAGCTTTGCTCACGGCAGCCATCATCCTCATCACCGTAAGCCGGCAGGCGCTCTCGGTAGCACTAGCCAACCCCAGCCAAACACTGCGCAGCGAGTAGACGAATTATCTCCACAACGAACGCCCCGCCAGGACCGTCAGTGTTCCTCGGTGGGGCGTTTTCTTTTACTAAGCAGAATGGGGCTGGCTATTAGGGCAATTGCGTGCTTAATTCAGAGTAACTCTTCTCTAAAGTTATCCTCCATAAGAGCTTTGAGCCTCTTGATGTTTTTGGAGTCTTGCAAGGGATGGGCTTTGAGCAGATTGATCAACATTTTGGTGAACAGTCCAAAGTTGGCGGCGGAGCGTTGTTTTCTCTTTTTGCTGCTGCCCTCCCTGAAATTGACATCTAAACACCCATGCAATTGATTTTCAATCGACCAAGGTGATCGGATGTCTCGATTGAACGCCTTTGCCTGACAATCTTTACTGCTGATATAGTAGCGTAGGCTTGTTTGTACCTCTCCACTCTTCTTGTTGGTTCTTTCTGCCTGGATACGGACTAGGCTATTGATTCCCGGCCATTGTTGTTGTCCATCAAGGAAGGTTAAATCGGTAATTATCGAACAGAAACGTTTTAATAAGGAAGGAACTTGCGAAGCCACTCCAACTTGTGGTTACCCAAGGCGTGAATCTCCCTCCAGGTATTCATTCCACTGAGTACGGCAGAAATGACCAAAAATATCAGTTCAGGCACCAAGCAATTAACCTGATTCCTCAGGTTACATCTAGGATCTTCCCAAAGATGGTGCAAAACAAAGAAGACTTTTTAAAAGAGGAGTAATCTGATACCTTGCTCTAAATGAAGAGACTAAAAACAAGTACAACACACTGAATTTCAGTATATTATATTAATTAAGGCAAGGAGGGTAGAAGGGATAGAATCATCAAGATGAAGGGAGTTCTTGCCTAATTATTATAACAAAAAACATCATGAGACTCCGCTGCCCCGGGAAGGGGGTAGTGTGCTCCAGTCGATTTAATCCGGAAATAATCAAGTTTAGCGCGCAATCGCCCTGTGGGCAAACCCAGCTAGTCCGCCAGAGAATAGGAAACAGCTTTGGTAAGGAACCAATAGATAAAGCCAGGTATTCAGCAAAATGACACTCGGGTTAGGTAACGCGTATTATCACTCTATCTGCCAGGTAAGTAATCCTGAGAGTGTTAAAGTACCAAATAACCGTGTCATTGCCGATAGCATCTTTTCTATCGGCAGAAAAAACGGATGCCTACTGCACAGAAAACACAAAGCGATTCCACTTGGCATCGTGGCCCTCGATCTCAAAAGGCCAACGCACGGGTGCAAACGTAGCATTGGGAATCTGCCGATTGTTCATGTACCGATAGTAGTTGATCTTCTGCGATAGGTAAAAGGCATCCAATTGATCGGATTGAGCCTGGTTGAGCACCGTCAGGAATTGGCCCGTGAGGGTTTGGGCGGGATTCACCGATTCTCCCAGGCTAATGATCCAAATGGGAGGTAGTTCCGTATCCTGGTTGCTCACGTAGCGCTCGTAGGCCGGTTCTGCGGATTGCTGTTCAAAGGATTGGTTGAGCACAAATAGCACTTGGGTGGTTTGCAACCCATTCAAGTACTTGAGGTAATAGCCGTCATCCAATACTTTTTGCTCTCCCATCTGGATAGGCAGGCTTACAAACAACAGCTGGTTGCTCGGCCCGTCTAAGGCACGTTTGTAGTTGTGTAAAACCTGAGTAAAATCTCGCCGAATTTGTTCCGGTGAGCTATTCAAAGTATCGAGTTGGGGGAATAGGATATTTTCTGGCAAGTATAGCCCGGTGGCCTTGAGTGCCGCTACCGAAGCCCCCAGCTCAGGGCCCGTCCCTAACACAATGACGTACCTATCTGACTTGGGCACCAGGGCATTGGGGCTAACTAAATCCATTGGATTTGCCTTGAGCGAATCATGAGCCCTTTGGTACCAACGGTCGTAGTAGGGCATCAGCAATTCACCTTGCAGGAGGCCGTCCCGGATGGTATGCGACAGCTGCTGCATAGAGGAGATGTACTTGCCCGCTTGCAAATCCTGATAAAGAGTATTTGGGGGCAAAGCCAGTTCAGGCCGGGCATCCCGCAACTGGGCCAGCATGGAGGGAGCTTCCAGAACCAAGGAGTCCTGTGACCGCACGGCAGTATATACGGAATCGATATCCGGATTTAGCTCTTTGAAATAGGCACTCAGGTCCATCACAGTATCTAAACCCGGGTACGCCACCAAGGCTTGCACCAACGAGAAGGCAAACCAATCCCTTTCTCCCAGTTGGGCACTGCTGGCCGACATCAGAAAAAAGGTAATACCGTCGGCCAACCCCAGCGAAAAACAATCTTCTGTTACCGTCTGCGCCGTATCGTATTGCTCCCGCAGAAGGTACGATAACGCCAGTGCGTTGAAGTGTTCTGCATCAGGTTGGGAATATAGCTTCACGAAGGACAAGTCCTCTACCTCATCTACGTCTCCCAGGGCCAAATTCTGATACAGCAGGGTATCAGCATCCTGAAACAATTCCGAATAATCCACATCGCCATAGGCGATTACCTTCTCGATAGAAGTATAGTCAAACATGCGGGGAAACTCTGGCCGGATGTCCCAATAATACCGGATCTCACCGGGGAGCAACGCATCGGGCAGTTCCAGGGTGTAGGTTTTTTGGATATACACCATTCTACCGGACTGCCTAACCAGATCCACTTCTCCATTTTTATTCTTCTTCCGTACCTGTCCCAGCCGCCCTTTGATTACCGGTATCTCATCAATGAATTCGATACCATTGTCATAATGGTAGTTCAAATGAAGAAATAGTACCGAGCCATTGACCAGCACCCGCGTAGGAATTTGCCACTCCACGGTCACCTCTTGGCGGGCAGTACTGATGATCCTGGGAGAGGATTGAATGGCAATCTCGTTTCCGTCGAGGCTCAAGTTGTCCACGATGTCACGCGGCCGGGTACCTTGTGCATTAGCACTCAGCGAAGAAACCAGTATGGCGAGAATAAGTAGTTGCTTCTTCATGTCAATTATAGCTTTGCAAGGATTTTACATGGTCATATCGCTTCTTATAGAAGATCTTCATCATGGCATCAGCCTCGCTTTTGTACAAATTCTGATAGTACAGGCCTACTCCTTCCTCAATCTCGTTGAGCGCATCGAGATCTTCCAGAGTCACATAGGGGCAGTCTTCCGTTAGCAGAAAAGAAAAGTAATACACATAATCGCTGGCAATGGCCTGGTATACCTCATCCATAAAATCAGAATAGCCTCTGGCCTCTTCAGACCCCACGGGGTATTGAGCCAGTTGGACCGTGACCGTTTCTACAGAATCCTTCAAAATCTCCAATACCTCCACCAAAGACTCGCAACACAGATCGATCTCGTTGCTATTGAATTGAGTATCTGCCTCTACCAACCAATCCCTCCAGGTAAGCATAGGTTTAGCCGCCGCCGGGCGAGTGAAGGGCGGGGCAATCAAGGGTATATTGGGTGTGGTGGGTACGTCCGGAGGAGGCAAATCTGGTAAGGAAGCTACCTCATCCTGCGACCACCTTCTTTCGGTTACCCGTGGTTCTTCCACCGGCAGGGTGCTAGTGGGGGTTGTAGCAGAACTTGTAGGGGACGTGTTCTTTGGCATAACCGCCTCCTCAGCACGTGCCTCTGCAGGAACGTATAGTGGAGGCACCGGTAGTTGCTCATAGGCAACAGCCAAATCCTTTGGGGATTGGGATACCGGGGTGTTTTGCAGGGCATAATCTACCAGAAACCCTGCATTGCGAAGTGAGGTTTTGATGGTATTCCCAGCCCCCTTTGGCTCGCCTAAGTAGGCATCGGCCAGCTCAATAAACTGTCGGGCACTTTCGAAGTTCTTGCGGTCCATATGTACCAAAGCCCCTGATAGGGCCATGAGGGCAGACAGTTCTTCTGGCTTACTGATTTCGAACCGCAAATTGAGCTTATCCAAGTCACCAGTAGCATCCATCGATATCCGTTGCTGGGTAATTTCATAGAGCCGCTGGCGGTCGTCATTTTCAGGAACCAACTCAATATTCAACACCGCCTTGGGCATGGTGGTATCTGAAGACGGAGTATCATAAAACCAGCCCCATACCATCATACTAAACCCCTGACTTTTAGCATACTGCCTAATCTGCTGGCTCTGCCCTTGACTATCAAATCCAGTATCTACTTGCGCAAAAGACGTTTGAAGTTCCTCTGGAAACGAAGACAAAATCACCTCTTCCAGGTAGCCATTGGGATCGAAATCGCTGTTGGTGAGGTTCGCAAATTCTGCCAAACCCAGTACAAAGGGTTTTTCCTTTACTTCTTCCTCCTGTGTTTGGGTAGTCTGCTTACAACCATATAGCACCACCAAAGCCACTACTACGCACCCCGCCAAGCCCACGCGAAAACGGTGAGTAGAATTAGCCGGTAGAAAGCCACCATAGCTCCCTAAGGATTTGAGTACAGAGAATAGTGCTTCTATCAAAGCGAATCTTACGAGTTAGGATGCAATCGCTGGTTGGACTGATTGCATAACGTGGTGTTCTTTGCCCGTGAAAATACCAAAAGTTGTGTGCAATATTACTATTTGGCCCTATTTTCATTGGTCTGCCTACACCCTACCACCTGCCTGTATCCTGGCCCATGATTTTCGGGAGGTTTCTAGCTTCCCACAAAAAACACCTGCCGGATCACGACAGGTGCTTACCAATGGATCTTAGATTGGGAAGTTATCCGCTAGGG
>DMST01000053.1:0-1009 GCA_003454975.1 Cytophagales bacterium
AGCGCATTTCGGAGATCACCCGGGCGCAGCAACTGTGGTTCCACGTAGATGGTGCGTATGGGGGCTGCTATGTGCTTACCAACAGCCACCGACCTCGCTTTGAGGGCATCCAGTTTGCGGATTCGGTGACGGTGGATTTCCACAAAACGCTCTTCCAGCCCGTGTGCAGCAGTGCCTTCCTGGTTCGCGATAAAGCCCATTTTCGCTACGTATCGCACTATGCAGACTACCTCAATCCGTTGGAAACGGAAAACGAGGAACAACCCAATCTGGTGGACAAGTCGATTCAGACCACCCGCCGTTTTGATGCCTTGAAATTGTGGATGACCCTGAAGGTGGTAGGGGAACAGGAGCTTGGCGCCATGCTGGAACAGGTACACCGGCTGGCCCAAGCCATCCATCCACATTTGGTAGAGGACCCTTGCTTTGAACCCGCCCACATACCGGAGTTGAGCACGGTGGTGTTCCGCTACCTCGCCCCCGGCGTGACCGACGAGGCCGAGCACGACGCCATCAACCTCCACATCAAAACTACCCTCTTCAACGAAGGCAAAGCCTCCGTAGCCGCTACACGCCTCCACGGCCGCCGCTACCTCAAATTCACCCTGCTGAATCCGAAAGTAACGGTAGAAAACCTATTGGAGGTGCTGGAACTGATCAAGGAAGAAGGGGAAAGGTTTTGGAATGACGAGGGACGAGGGACAAGGTACGATTGACGAATCAGGGGGCCTAAAGAAACCTACATGCTGAGTCAGAACCCAATAGTCTTGGTTCTTGACTCTTGTGTCTTGACTCTTTTTTCTATGAATAATACGCACGATTTTATCGCCATTGGCTTGGGGCCCTTTAATCTGGGGCTGGCTTGCCTGACGGAGCCCATCGAGGACCTGAACGGACTGTTTTTGGAGCAGCGCCCGAGCTTTGACTGGCACCCTGATATGTTGGTACCGGGCACTACGTTGCAGGTGCCCTTCATGGCGGATTTGGTCACGATGGCTGACCCTACGAG
>DMST01000053.1:1088-1383 GCA_003454975.1 Cytophagales bacterium
TGAGCCGCTATAGCTTCCTCAATTATTTGAAGCAAAAAGGCCGCCTGTACTCCTTTTACATCCGGGAGAACTTCTTGGTGCTGCGCAAGGAATACAACCAGTATTGCCAATGGGCGGCGGCGCAGCTGCCCAACATTCAGTTTGGTAAACGGGTAGAGCACGTTCACCACGAGGAAAGTACAGGACGGTATGCCTTAGAGGTTAGGGATGTGGCTACCAACAACCTACAGGTGGTGTACGCCAAGCGTTTGGTACTGGGTACGGGGACCGAACCCACAGTGCCGGAGTGCTGCCT
>DMST01000053.1:1421-2858 GCA_003454975.1 Cytophagales bacterium
GCCTGCCGTACCGTGAGGATTTGGTGCATAGTGCGTCCTACCTGAAGCATAAAGAGCGGCTGCAGAGGCAAAAGTCGGTTACGGTATTGGGTAGTGGGCAAAGTGCAGCGGAGGTGTTTTATGACCTGCTGCAGGAGGTAGACGAGTACGGCTACGATCTGCATTGGATCACGCGCTCGCCCCGCTTCTACCCGATGGAGTATACCAAGCTGACGCTAGAGATTACTTCTCCCGAGTACATCGACTACTTTCACGGACTGCCCTTGGAGACGCGCGACCGCCTGGGCAAGGAGCAAAAGCCGCTGTATAAGGGCATCAACGGGGACTTGATCGGGGAGATCTTCGATCACCTGTACATGCGCGAAACGGAAGGTGCCACCGCTAAGGTGCAGTTGCGCACCAATTCCGGTTTGGTACAAGTGCAGAAGGAGCCCGGCGAACCGGGCTTTGACCTGATTTTCCATCAGGAGGAGCAAGACCGTTATTTCCGTCACCAGACGGAAGGAGTGGTGCTGGCTACCGGTTACGCACCCCGCATTCCTGACTTTCTGGAGGGTATTCGGGACCGCATTCGTTGGGACGAGAAGGGACGGTACCAAGCGCACCGCCACTACGCCATAGATCATGCAGGCGAAGAGATTTACGTGCAAAACGGCGAGCTGCATACGCACGGGTTCTGTGCGCCGGACCTGGGCATGGGCGCCTACCGCAATGCTACGCTGGTCCGTGAGCTGACCGGACGCGAGGTGTACCCCATAGAGCGGAAGATTGCCTTCCAGCGGTTTGGCGTTAGCGATGAGGAAAGTATTCCGGCGGACTGGTTGAATCCTGAACCGACTCCTCATGCCTAGCCGAATGCCCATGCGGCCGCTTACGCGCTTCATGCTGAGCATGACGTTCATTGCGGTGGTGAGTGACTACCTGCTGCATCCCTTCTATCCGCAGTTTTTTGCGGAACGGTTTGGGGTCACGCACCCTACGGCGGTGGGCAACTACTTTGCCGCCCTGTGCGCGGTGGTAATGGTAGCCTTCCCCTTTTGGGCCTGGGTGAGCAAGCGGGTAGCGGAGCTACACTTGCTCATCGGTACCCAAGCGATAGCCGGGTTACTGGCCTTGTTTTGCTACCAAACGGAATCCTACCACACCTTTTGGACAGCGGCGTTGGTGATGGTGTTTTTTAAGGGGGGCTATCTCCTTATTTATCCCTACACCCTCAAATTGGAACCGGTAGAGCGTCACGAACGCTTGATTGGCACCTTGGCCGCCCTGGTGCCGTTGGGCGGCATCTTGGGGGCTGTTTTGGGTGGTGCAATGCTTACCTACGTTACTCCGGCCTCGGCCTTCCTCATCATGGCAGGGGGCGACGGCCTGATGATGTTGCTGAGCTACTATCTGTTGCGCAGTACCAAGTTCGATACCCGCCGTCTCACGGATCCT
>DMST01000053.1:2899-7087 GCA_003454975.1 Cytophagales bacterium
ATCTCACGGATCCTACGCCCGCTTCTGACCGGGCGGCTACCCCCTGGAGTTTCATCCTGCGACTGGGCCTCATTACCGGCTTGGTGTACTTCAGTGACTTCCTTACCCGACCGTTCTTCGCCCGGTATTGGGAAAGCATTTCGGTGTATGATAGCGAGATTGTGTCCGGGGCGGTGTATGCCATCCCGGCCCTGCTCGCCTTGCTAGCTTTGATTTACAATGCCCGCTATCCCTCCAAACAAACGACGGCCCGGGCGCTGCTGGGAGCCTTGCTGTTGGCGGTGGCCGGTATGGCTTTGCAGAGTATTCAGTTACCGGTCGCCGTGATTTTGGGCCGGGCCTTCTACGGGTGGGCCTTGTTTCAGGGCAGTGTGCGGCTGGACCTGCTGCTGGTGGAAGGCAGCAGCCTGGAGAACTACAGCACGGACTATAGCAAGATTCATTTCTTCGAAAACCTGGGGGTGTTGCTGGCCTCGTTCGCTACCGGTTGGCTGGTGGATACCTGGGGTATTAGCATTCCTTTCCCCGCAGCCTTGGTAGGCTTATTGGTTTCTATGGGGCTGCTGATACTGCTCTTTTTGGTGCGCAAGGGACAATCCGGGTCGGACCGGTTCTCTTCGTTGCGAAAGACCGGCCCGGCCCCGGCCCCTGCGAGTAACTCACCCACTATTGAAATCCCTTGAGTCATGTCCAAATCCTCCCCGTTACGACCGCATCCTGAAAGGCCGGAAATGCTCTTCCGCGTGGAATACCCTGAGTTTGGTGAGATCACGCTGAGGCGGTTTGATCCGGTGGCCGATAGTGCCTGGCTGCACCACTGGGTGAATCAGGAATACGCCTATTTCTGGGGTATGCAAGGCAGTACCTTGGTGCAGGTGCAGGAAGAATATGTGCGTCTGCTAGAACCGGACCACTACCAGATTTATGTAGGTGAGTTTGAGGGCAAGCCCGCCTTCTTACTAGAGAGTTATGACCCGGCTCAGGACCTTATTGCCAGATACTACCCTGTAACCGCTGGTGACCGGGGCATTCACCTGATCATGGCCCCAGCTAGCCAGCCCAGCGTACCGCATTTTACCTGGTACATGTTTCGGGCGGCGCTGGACTATACTTACCAGCCTGGCGAAGTGCAGCGGGTGCTGGTAGAACCGGACATCCGGAATAAGAAAATGTTTGCGCTCTGCGAGCGACTGGGTTTTGTGCTGGGAGCCGTAGTGGAGCTGCCCCACAAAACCGCCCAGCTGGCCTTTCATACTCCTGCTACGTATGCGGAGGCCTTGCGAAATCCCCAATCAAGAAAAAGAAGTTCCATGAATACTATCGACAATGCGGTATCGCCACAGCAAGCGGTGACCCACCTGACCTCGGACCGTTGGCACCGGGCCAACCGAATGTTGGTAAAAAAGGCCATCACGGAGTTTGCCCACGAGCGGCTAATTGCACCCAAGGCCCTCGATGAGCCTACCCATGGCTGGCAAACCTACCGCCTGGAGGTGACTGAGGATGTGTACTACACTTTCCAGGCGAAAGCCTTGATGCTCAATCACTTGTGGATTAAAGAAGCCACCCTTGAAAAGTGGGAGGACTCCCATTCGGTGAGGGTAGATGCGGTAGTATTCATCAAGGAATTTCGGGAGGCCTTGGGCATGACAGACCGACAGCTGCCTACCTATCTGGAAGAGATCATCAGCACCCTACAAGGGTCGGTGTATAAGATGGCGAAGGGCAACCCCACGGCTAATGAGTTGGCCCAGGCGGATTTCCAAACCATTGAGCAGTCGATGACCGAGGGGCATCCGTGCTTTGTGGCGAACAATGGCCGGATCGGCTTCGACAGCGGCGACTACCGGGCGTATGCGCCCGAGGCGGGCAATAGCTTTGCCTTGCTGTGGCTGGCTGGGCATAAGAGCAAGGCTGTTTACTCGGGACTGGAGGACCTGCCCTACGAGAAAACGATGGCCCAGGAGCTGGACGAGGCTACCCGGAACCGATTTGCCGAGGTACTGAAAGGGCAAGGCTTGAACCCAGAAGACTATCTCTTTTTGCCCATTCACCCTTGGCAGTGGTTCAACAAGTTGAGCTCTGTGTTTGCCGGAGAGATTGCGCAGCAGCATTTGGTATGCCTGGGCTACGGACCTGACCAATACCTGGCCCAGCAGTCCATCCGTACGCTGTTCAACAGCAGCCACCCGGAGAAGTTTTATACCAAATCGGCTCTGAGTATCCTCAATATGGGCTTTATGCGCGGGCTGCCGCACTACTATTTGGGCACTGCCCCGGTGATGGCCCGCTGGCTCGAGGAGCTGCTGTATACCGATGCCTACTTGCAAGCCAACGGCTTCCGCATGCTGAGTGAGGTGGCTTCAGTGAGCTACCGTAACGACTACTTCGAGGAGTTTGGTCCGCACAACGATTTCAATAAGATGCTAGCCTCGCTGTGGCGCGAGAGCCCGATGTCGCAGGTGCGGGAAGGCCAAACGGCCATGACGATGGCGGCCCTGCTACACGTAGACGATGCCGGGGATTCTCTGCTTACCGAGCTGATCAAAGCCAGCGGCTTGACCCCCGAAGCCTGGCTGTATCGCTACTTTGAAGCTTACCTGTTGCCGCTCTTGCATTGTTTCTATCGGTACGATCTGGTGTTTATGCCCCACGGAGAGAACCTCATTTTGGTGCTGGAAGACCACGTACCGGTATTTGCCTTGCTAAAAGACATTACCGAGGAAGCGTGCATTTTGAGCCCGGACGTGGAGCTGCCAGAGGCACTGAAACGGATGTACGCTGAGGTGCCCGAGGACGTGAAATTGCTCTCGGTCTTTACCGACATTTTTGACGACTTTTTCCGCTTTATGGTGCCTTTGCTCATGGAGCATTTAGCCTTAAATGAAGGTGTCTTCTGGGCCACCTTAGCGGAAGCCATCCGGGCTTACCAAGCGCAGTTTCCCGAGCTGGCAGAGAAGTTCGCCCAGTACGATCTGTTTGCTGGTGAGTTTACACTGAGCTGCCTTAATCGGCTGCAGATTCAGAACAACCGCCAGATGATCGATCTGGACGATCCAGTAGCGCTGCTACAATTCCACGGCACACTGGAGAATCCGCTGGCGGCTTATCAAACCACCGAAGCCCTACTCAGCTGATGGAAACGCTATTTCCCCTATCCGAATCCACTTCGGAGCGATTTTCGCGTTCCGTGGCGGAGCTAGGCACCTTTACTCCACGCCCATTTCGGGTGCCCGAGGACTGTGCGCTGTTGCATGCCTGGGTTACTAAACCCTACGCGCAGTATTGGGGTCTGCAACAGGCCGATGTGGCCGAGGTGGTACGCACCTACGAGGAGCTATTAAGTAGGCAGGGCTACGAGGTGCTATTGGGTGAGCTGGACGGTACGCCAGCCTTCCTTATGGAAGCTTATGATCCGGCCACCGACCCCCTGGCAGAACACTACGACGTGCTGCCCGGTGACCGGGGCATGCACGTGCTGGTAGGCCCGCCTACCCGGAAGATATCCGGTTTTACCTGGGCGGTGTTTAGCACCATTTTAGAATACCTCTTTTCGGAGGCTACTACGCAGCGGATTGTGGTAGAGCCCGACATTCGCAATGCGAAAATTCATACGCTCAACCGCCGCGCGGGCTTCCGCTATCAGCAAATCCTGGACTTGCCGCACAAGCGGGCGCACCTAGCCGTCTGCACACGTGCCGACTATGTGCAGGCCACGGCTCCCTCCGACTCCCTGAGCCGTCCCAATTACACCGCTCAGCCCGAGGCGTGGGACCGGGCTAACCGCTGGCTGGTAGCCAAGGCCATCGGGGAGTTTATCCATGAGCGGTTGCTCAGCCCAGAGCCCATTGCCGATAGCCAAGGATACTACATCACCACGCCCGAGGGCGAGGCCCGGTATCGGTTTGAGGCGCAACGCAACGCTTTGGACCATTGGCAGGTGCATGCTGAAAGTTTGGTCAAGATGACCGTGTCGGGTCCACAGTCAGTAGAAGCGGCGGCTTTCATCCAAGAATTTCAGCCTTACTTAGGATTGCCAGACGAGTTTCTGGCTACCTATCTGGATGAGATTACGAGTACGCTGCACAGTGCGGTGTACAAGCAAGGACGGATTACCGCCTCGGCGGCTGACTTGATTCACGGGGATTTCCAAGAGATAGAGCATGCGATGTTCGAAGGGCACCCGGT
>DMST01000398.1:0-2413 GCA_003454975.1 Cytophagales bacterium
GTGCTGGTTGCGGGGGTACCTCCAGGGAACTCCCAGGCCCAGCTTTGGGGGGCAAACTGGCTAGCATCGGTAAAGGTAACCGAAAGCGGAGCCGGGCCCTGCCGTTGGTTGGCAGAGAAATCAGCCACCGGCGTGAGGTACTCTACCGTAACGAAATCCGTCTCCGAAAGCACATCATTACCCGCCGAGTTGGTCACCACCAAGGTTACGTTAAAGGAGCCTGCCTTGGGAAAGGTCACCGTGGGATTTTGCTCCGTACTCGTAGCCGGTTCGCCTCCCTCAAAACTCCATTGCCAGCCCGTGGGGGCATTCCGTGACTGGTCCGAAAACTGCACCGTGAAGGGCGCTATACCAGCAGTATCTGATACCGAGAAGGCAGCCTCCGGCGGAATAACTACTACCTCCATCAGCCCCGCTACCGTGCGCGTGTTGGTACCCCCCGCATTGCCCGCCGTGAGCGCAACTGCGTAGGTACCCGCGGTATGGTAAGTCACCGTGGGGTTCTTCTGGGTACTCACCGAAGGCGTACCGCCGGGAAATTCCCACAGCCAAGAGGTAGGGCTGTTGGTGCTCAAGTCAGCAAAAGTGACCGTAAAGGGGGCAATGCCCGACGTATCGGATACCTCGAAGAAGATTTCCGGGCGCGGAGGCAAGGCCCGTACAAAGGCATCTTGGGTAAGCGCTTTCTGCTCGCCAACGGCATTGGTCACTACCAGCGTTACGTCATACTCTCCCTCGGTCTCATACGTCACCAGAGGGTGCTGCTGCGTGCTCGTGGCCGGGGTACCTCCGGGGAAAGTCCAACTCCAAGAGACCGGGTCGCCGGTACTCTCGTCCGCAAACTGTACCGTGAACGGGATATTGCCTACCGGATCGTCCGCCGAAAAGGCGGGAACCAAGGGAGGACGAGTAGCCGTCACCACGTCCGACTCGCTCACCACATCGCTACCCGCAGCATTGGAGACCGTGAGTTTCACATCATAGGTACCGGGAGTTTCGTACACCACCACGGGGTTTTGCTCGGTAGAAGTAGCCGGTGTACCGCCCGGGAATTCCCACGCCCAGGAAGTGGGTACGTAGGTGCTTTCGTCAGTGAAAGTGACGGTGAGTGGAATATCGCCCTCGCCGGGCGTGGCAGAGAAGGCTGCCGTAGGCGCCAGGGCGGTCACCTGTACCAAATCCGGACTCACCAGGGTATCGTAGCCGGCACCGTTAGAAACAATCAAGGTCACATCAAAACGGCCCGTATCGGCATAGGTCACGGATACCTCCTGGTCGAAGGAAGCGGCCGGATCGCCCCCCTCAAAAATCCACTCCCATGTAGCCGTAGGCGGATCGGTATCGCTGGTGCCGGAGAAAGTCACCGTCAGCGGCCCCGTACCTTCTACATCGCTAGTGGAAAAGGCCGCCTCTGGCAAATCGATATCGCCTACTTCCAGCTGTGCCACTACCGGCGTGTAACCTCCATTTTCGGCCACCATGCCCAGCTGCCAGTACTGTGTAGTTGAGGAAGTATGCTGGCGCACCATGCCCGTGGTAGTACCCCAGTACTCCAAGCTCTCTGAGGCATTCAGGTCTACCGGGCCTGTACCCTGTTCGGTCTCAATTAGCCCTCCCGTGGTACCATCTAAACCCACGAACAGCGCGCCCATACCTGGATAGTGCGATTCCGATGAATACAGGAAGTTGACGAAAAACTCTGGTTCGGTGGGATCCTCTCCTACCAAACAAAGCGACGGGAAGGCCATATCGTAGGCACCCGTACTGTAGAAGTAGCCATCAAGCGCATCACTCACCGCATCTACACGCCACAGTACCACCCCTTGGCGGCCCGTGGCAGGATCTACGGCCGTGTGCACCAGGTATAGATAGTCATCCGCATAGAGCGCATCCGATACCTGGCCATTGCCCCCAAAGAGTACGTCGGTACTGCCCAGCTGTTCTATCTGAGGCTTGAAGGTATACGACTCTGCGGCATATTCGTACAAGTCCAATTGCGTACCGGTATCGTCGATGGCTCCCGTGATGTCCCACAGCAGTACATAGTCCTCCGTACGGCTTACAAAGTACATGCCCGAGCCCACCGTAGCATTGAAATCATACTGAGTAGCGTGCAGGTGGCTGCCCAAATCGTCATCAAAGTCCACAAAGTCTTGATAGAACAGAAATCCCAGTTGCTGCCCGGCAAAGGCCTCCTCTTTGTCCATCTGGAAGATGACCACATCCACCTGATCCTGAAAATCATCTACCACATCGGCCGTCACAAATATCTCCTCCGTAGAGATGCCCACCGACAGCGCCGTGAGGGTACCTGAGTCTTGCCATTCGGAGCTAAAGACCTCGTACACCAACCAGCCCAACGAGGGGTCGTCGGTTTCTGAAATCAGCAGAAAGAGCGAGGCGTCACTGCCCG
>DMST01000398.1:2453-4196 GCA_003454975.1 Cytophagales bacterium
CCGCCCCGTCACAGGATCGATAGCTACCCGGGGAAACAGAATTTCGCCCCCCAGGGGAGCGCTCAGGTTATTGAAGAAATCCAGCCAAGTTTCTACCAGTACCTCGTCCCCGTTGGTATCCCAAATGCTGAGGTAGTCATTGTCTACCGTCACCACCAGCCCATTGCCGGACACAGCCATATCCGTGTTAGGAGGCAGGTCGCTGGTGACATTGATGGTGCCAAAGGCATTGACCCGGGTAGGCCCCAGGATGGTCTCGCGGGCCTGAGGCAGGCGATTGGGCAAACCGATGGGATCCCCGGATGATTTTTCTACCTGCGGGCGCAGTGGCGATTGGTCTTTGCGACGGGTACGATCCTCACTTGCTTTCAAAAATACGTTTCGCGCCTTCAGTTCAGCAGTATGGGGTGTACCCACATAGCTCAGATCAGAAGATCGACGTGCCTGCGGACGCTTGGCTTGCCCAAAGGCCGAAAGGCTATAAGTGAATGCCAGAAAAATGAGTAAGGTGTTGCGTAAACGTGTTGCCATCGCCAGGATAGTTTGATCAACAATACTACCCACGAGAGGCCAAATTCCTTGCCAGTTTTGAAAAACGAATAAAAATGGAGGACAAGATGCGAAATCCTCCCCTTTTTCAGTGATCCAGAAAGTCTAGCAGGCCGTAGTTCCGCCCTTGTATATGAACCTATAGAGGGTGATCGTATACAAGGGCTTTCTAAAACCTGTCGATCTACGAAAAGTCACCCAAAAACCACCCCAATCTGCAAGCTGCCCCAAGCATTCTCGGAAATAGGTAAGGCAACCGCTGGCCGCTGGATTCCTTCCACCGGCCCCAGCATATGCCAGTTATAGGTAGGACTTAGGAACAGCCAGATAAAGCTGTACTTCTTGACCGGAATAAAACCTGCGCTCATCCCTACCGAACCGTACATACCGTTCCACTCCCGAAACGCCCCTTTTTCCCACGGGTAGTACATACGCAGCGTACTGCGGAAGAAATAGCCTTTCTTGAAGGTAAGATCGGCTCCCATACCCCAAGTGATCTCCCGGGTTTTGCCATACCAACCCACCGTACTAAAGCCCACCGTGTTGTAGGTGCTCCACCACTTTTGCGTATGGTGCTTCACGTCAGTCATGGTGTTGCCGGTGGCTACCTCGATGTTAAACAGATGCCGCTCGTTTGTATAGCTAGACAGCCAGGAGGGGCCGCCCAGGTTGAGAATACCCAAGCTTACCCCCCGGCTTCCTGGACGGTATAGGTTGAGCAAGCCAATTTGGAAAGCATCCTGATCTTTGGTGATGTTCACCAGGCCAATCTGCGCACTCTTGAAGCGTGGGGTTTCTGGCGAGCCCCAGCCCGTGACGCGTTTGCTACGGTTGACTAGGCCAATCTGTATGCCCTCTAGCAGTTTGGTACGGTTGTACCCACCTGATATTTGGAAACCCGTGAAATCTCGATCCGTCTGGTTATACAAGCCGCTCAGCTGCACACCTATGCCGAACTTCTTCACGTAATTGAAGAGACCTGCTCCCTGGAAACCCACCAGGTAGTCACCATTGGCATTGCCAAGGCCGGCCAGCTGAGCCCCTTCCACTTCCTGCACTACTAGGTTGACCCCACCGGCCGCCTGAAAACCGGTAAAGGGCGTACGCAATAGGTTCACGGCTCCGGCCATCTGCACCGCCTTCGTTTGCGGTCGGTAGCCCCGCTGCTCCATCGCCTTTTTATCGGCAGCGTCC
>DMST01000398.1:4248-16534 GCA_003454975.1 Cytophagales bacterium
AGTTGCCCCCCACTACATTGACGATACCCGCCAGCTGAATACCCGAAACAGCGTACACGGTGAAGGTGGACAAACCTGCAATTTCGAACATGCGCTGTGCGCCTGAAACGCCGGCCAATATCTGGATGGAAACGAGGTTTTCGACCACACTAGGGTCGAGACCGTTGGTGCTGAGCCCGGGTAAGAGCCCCACGTGCATAAAACGGATTTCAGTGATGGGATACCGGGGATTTACCTTCGGCTGGGCATAGCTAGCCCACGCCGTTCCCATCCAGCCCACCACGGCTAGAATAATGGTACGATACATAACACAAGAATGAATAAATGATAAAAAACCTGTTAAACTCAATGTACTGGTTTGCGCGACCATCTAAAAGCTAAGTACACGCCAAACCGTACATGGTTCACTGGAAAATGACGAGCCCATACTTTGACACTAAGACTATAGTGTTTCTATAAGTTAGTGCTGTAAATAATTGATATTTCACAATGGTGGTGGCAGAGGGAACAGGGAATAGCTAACAGTTACTGTATGTATAAATGAACTGTCAAACGGAAGGTATCAAAGAGTATTGTTTCTTGAATAAATAACTAACCTCTACATCGTTGGTTCCATCCGCTTACTTCTTTGCTCTTGGATAGCATAAATCAAAAGTAATGCGGTTCCTACCATCACGGACACATCGGCAAAATTGAAAATACCGGTTTTGAAGAGGCCAACATGAATGAACATAAAGTCGGTAACGGAACCATAGAGTAGGCGATCCCAGATATTACCCAAGCCACCGCCTATGTAGAAGCAAATGGCTATGCTAAGCAACCAAGGCTGTTTTTTCATTCGAATAACCCACACGAAAAGCAAGGTGAGCAGGACGAGGGGAAGAACCTGTAGAACGAGAATTTTGGGTACCTGCGGCAGGTTAGAAAAGGCGCTCATGGCCGCTCCGGTATTCTCTACTTTGGTCAATACGAAGTAAGGTTCTATCACGGTAATGACCTCATCGGGAGCTATTTGTTGTCGTACCATCGCTTTAGAAACTTGATCGCAGCCGGTATTGAAGGCAATAAGCGCGAGGAGCAATAAAATACGGAACGAGGTAGACAGGCGCATTGGCAGGTAGGTTTTTGAAGAGAAAATAGCAGGTAAATTCTTTAACGGGAAATACCGTCATTTTGGTATCTCTACAAGATGTGTTTCAAGATTTCAATTCATTCACTTTGAAATACAAAGTACTTTTTATTCATTTGAAGAAACGATCCTTCCATGAAAGTGAAAATGATTCTCCCAGCCTTAGCAGAGGCCGAAAGCCCCTTCTGGCGCCCAATAAAGTACTCATTGTTTCCTCCCTTAGGCCTTGCCACCCTGGCAGCCTACTTAGACCCTGAGGACGAAATTGATCTACAAGATCAGCACGTAGAACGCCTTCGGTTGGATGATGAGCCCGATTTGGTCATCATTCAGGTGTACATCACCAATGCCTACCGGGCTTATGCCATTGCTGATCATTACCGGGCTCGCGGGGTGTACGTATGTTTGGGCGGCCTGCACGTTACTTCCTTACCGGATGAGGCCGCACCGCATGCAGACTCCATTTTTCTGGGGCCAGGGGAAGAAACCTTCCCGCAGTTTCTGAAGGATTTCAAGGTCAATCAACCCCGGAAGCGCTATAGCTCCTCAGTGCGGACCTTGGTAGGGGTACCGCCCATTCGGCGAGACCTGATTAAGCGGGAGCGGTATCTGGTACCTAACTCGATTGTGGTGACCCGGGGCTGCCCCCACCACTGCAATTTTTGCTACAAAGATGCCTTCTTCGAAGGGGGTAAGACTTTCTACACGCAGCAAGTGGACGATGCTCTGGCGGAAATAGATCGTTTGCCAGGGCGGCATTTGTACTTTCTGGATGATCATCTGCTGGGCAATGCCAAATTTGCCGCAGGACTTTTCGAAGGCATGCGCGGTATGAAGCGGGTATTTCAGGGAGCTGCCACCATCGATTCTATTTTGCGGGGTAACTTGATCGAACAAGCGGCCGAAGCCGGACTGCGGAGCGTGTTTGTGGGATTCGAGACCTTCTCGCCAGAAAACCTACGGCAGAGCAACAAAAAGCAGAACCTGAAACGCGACTACGAAGCGGCGGTAGCACGTCTGCACAGCCTGGGCATCATGATCAACGGCAGTTTTGTGTTTGGGCTAGACGATGATGACGAGGATGTCTTCGCCCGCACGGTGGACTGGGGTGTGCACAACGGCTTGACAACTGCCACCTACCACATCCTCACCCCCTACCCCGGTACCCAGTTGTACAAGGACATGCGGGCCGCAGGGCGGATCACTACAGATGACTGGGACTTATACGATACCCGCCACGTGGTATACGCAACCAACAAGTTGGCCCCGGAAGCATTAAAGAAAGGTTACGACTGGGCCTACCGGGAATTCTATCGGTGGAGCAACATCGCCAAGGCCTGCCTTACTCATGAAACGATGAAGCACCAGCTTAAGCACTTCCTGTATACAGGAGGTTGGAAGAAGTTTGAGCCCGTTTGGAACTTTCTCATCAAAACCCAAAGCCTCAACCGAATGCTTCCTTTGCTGGAGGCAATTTTATCCAAAGTGCGTACATCAAATTCAAGCCCTACAGCAGCAAAGCGTGCCCTTTCATCCGTGACGAAGACTACCTATGCCTAATGGGATGAATACTCGATAAAGAACTGAACCTTTTTAGAAACGGCCTGTTACCCGTAATAGACCGGAAAATGCACAAATCCATGGCAGCAGAAGAAGCACAAGAGACAAAGCAAGATGTAGCGGAAAAAATCCGCCAGGAGTTCATCACCTATGTATTGGAGCATGGTCGCAAACCGGCTTCCATTTACAAATTTGCCAAATCCATAGATCTCACAGAGAGTGAGTTTTATAACTACTACACCTCCTTTGAGCACCTGGAGCAGGGCATTTGGGAGGCCATCTTTACGGATACCAATGAGGCCATCCGCAGCGAAGAAGTATGGACTAGCTATTCCGTTAGGGAGAAGCTGCTGGCCTTCTTCTACACTCTGGTAGAGGTAATGAAGCGAAACCGTAGTTACATTTTGGCTACCATGAGTAAGCCCAAACCTAACTGGACTCCGCCGCAACTGAAGAAATTCAAGGAGCATTTCAAGGAGTTTGCCATGGAACTGATTAGCGAGGGCGTAGAAACCCAGGAGGTAGTGAATCGTCCGTATTTGACGGAGCGCTACCACGAAGCCTTGTGGGGGCAAGCTCTCTTCTTGATCAATTTCTGGGTAGGAGACGACAGTCCCGGTTTCGAGCGCACCGATGCGGCCATTGAGAAAGCAGTAAATCTTGGTTTGGATTTGCTGGGCAAAGGCATCGTTGACTCTATTGTTGACTTCGCAAAATTTATGTTCCAATCTCGCTAAGCTTATGAAAGAACAAACCCGAATTCCTACTAGTAAAGTACAGCGGGCCGCTAAGTTTGTATCTACCGGTGCGCGTATAGGGGGCAACTACCTGAAGCACAATGTAAAGAAGGTAGTGGGCGGCGCAGACCGTGAAGAACTTCATGAAGATAACGCCGAAGACATATACAATGCTTTGAGCGAACTGAAGGGCTCGGCCCTGAAGGTGGCCCAAATGATGAGCATGGATAAGAACATGCTACCTGGCGCTTACCAGGAACGTTTCACCATGGCGCAGTATAGTGCTCCGCCTCTCTCCTACCCCTTGGTAGTCAAAACCTTCCAAAAGTACTTTGGTAAGAGCCCGGACCAGATGTTTGACACCTTCACCAAAAATGCGGTGAATGCGGCTAGCATTGGCCAGGTACATCAGGCTACCCTGAATGGGAAGAAGCTAGCGGTGAAGATTCAGTACCCAGGTGTGGCTGACAGTGTGAGCAGCGACCTTAAAATGGTGCGTCCGCTGGCTACTCGCATACTCAACATCAGTAGTGCTGAGCTAGAACACTACATGGCTGAAGTAGAGGGTAAGTTACTGGAAGAAACTGACTATGAGCTAGAGCTACGCCGCGGTAAAGAGATCACCGAAGCTTGCTCACACCTACCCAACTTGCGGTTTCCGCAGTACTACGAGGAGTTTAGCGGACCACGTATCCTGACGATGGATTGGCTGGAAGGCAAGCATCTGCCGGAATTCAACGCGAGTAATCCTACCCAGGAGACGCGCGATCAGGTAGGCCAAGCCATGTGGGATTTCTATCACCACCAGATACACGAGCTCAAACAGGTGCACGCCGACCCCCACCCTGGCAACTTTATCATCAGCGATGATGGCACCCTAGGGGTGATTGACTTTGGCTGTGTGAAGGAGATTACGGATGAGTTCTACTCTGGCTACTTCAAGTTATTACCCAAGGGAGTAACCGACCGGGAAGAGGAGTTGAAAACCCTATTCTACAAGATGGATTTCTTGCGGAATGAGGACTCCGAATCCGACATTCGGTTCTTCGTAGGCATCTTCAAAGAGATGATTGGCATGCTGGGGCAGCCCTTCCATGCAGATGAGTTTGACTTTGCCGACGACGCCTACTTCAAGAATATCTACGACATGGGCGACCGCATTAGCAAATCGCCAGAGTACAAAAAGGCACGACAGGCACGCGGCCCCAAAGATGCTTTGTATGTCAACCGTACCTATTTCGGGTTGTATAATATCCTGAATCAGATGCAAGCCCGGGTAAGAACTACCAAACCTGCCTGGATGGAAGAAACCATCACCGTGTAATCTAGAAAACTTCAGTCCTGGATAAACTCTAAGGACTGAAGTACGTCTAATTCTGTGAAGGGAAAGCAGAATTATGGATTGGATAAAAATAGCGTCATTTCTAGGCGGTGTGTTGGCTGCTATGCTGATCCGGTATTTTGGCATAGCCGGCGCTGCCTGGGCTATTTTTTACAAGTGGAAGCGTGCCAAGTGGGCCCCAAGAAAAATACAGGCGCGATGGCCTAAACCCACCGATATTCAGCGGGAAATCCTGTATTCCCTCCTTACCTCAGGGATTTTCGCTCTTGTTGCCCTCACCGTATTCAACCCCGTTGTGCGCCCACATACACAATTGTATAGTGACCCGCTGCAGTTTGGCTGGGGGTATTTAATCCTTAGCTTTTTCGCTACCATCCTCATTCACGACGCATATTTCTACTGGATGCACCGCCTCTTGCATACCAAACGGATGTTTAAAGTAGCCCATTTGATCCACCATAAAAGCACCAATCCCACCCCCTTCGCTGCCTTGGCGTTTCATCCCATAGAGGCCGTTTTTGAAGCCGCTATTATCTACATCCTGGCCTTTGCCATCCCCTTACACGGGATCGTTTTAGTAGCCTTTCTGTTGTTCATGTTTATTTACAATGTGTATGGGCACTTGGGCTGGGAAATCTATTCGAATCGGTTTCGTAGCACCTGGATAGGCCGATGGCTCAATACCTCTACCGCACACAACGCGCATCACCAATTCTTCAAAGGCAATTACGGCCTGTATTTCCTCTGGTGGGACAAATGGATGGGCACCTATGAGGGGGAGAAATCCTTACCTCTGCAAGGGCTATCCGGCCCTCCTCCAAAAATGAAAAGGTAGGCACCCTTTCTATAAGAAGGGCTTGCAATATTTTCAGGGCTAGATTCCCTCATAAAAGCTATTCTTCCTTAGTCCTGACGAATATATTTCAGATCGATCAAGACAGAAGAAATACAATGAAATATAATTTAGGCAAGAAAAAATAAAACTTTGGCAATCCACTCGTTCATGCCGAAACAAAAGCACTTACAGCGAGTAGGGCACCTTTTTCATCGAAGACTTCCATAACGCAGATAATGCCTTTCGTATTCACTTATGTACTAAACGCACCCAAAAAGGCTCAATGGATTGGTAATAGTTAGGAGTACCAGGCATTACCCAAGATCCAATTGATTTTTTGAAGCACAAGCTTCCTACTAGACAAGAAGTCGACCAATTACCCTCACATACTCATGGAAGGGGGGGGGAATCGACACTTTACTGGTCATAGGTATAGAAGCGAATACTGACCACCCATTAAGGGTCATAAAGCCTAAAACTACATCGTGAAAACTTCCACCACCACCCAAGCCGACATTCCTTCGATACCTCCATTGGGTAATCGCCAGATCATCCTTTTAATACTACTTCTGGCAACATCCGGATCCCTCTATGCTACGGTTATCCCTAATTGTACCAATACGGGAAATGTGGAAAATAACGTAGAGAATGGGGTAAGTATTAGTGGTTCGGAATGCGGCATATTGGATGACGATATAGGTACTCTGGATGGTAACATCACCTTATCAGGTACCGGCAACCTGACCATCAACGGGAATATCACTCTGCTCAAAGGCAACATTGAAGTTTGCAGTAATTGTACCCTGACCATCAATGGAACCATCAATGAGATGGAAGGGAGTATTACCAATAACGGCACCATCCTCATCACCGGGAGCATAACTGCCGCTGGCAAGCTGGAAATCAAAGGAGGGGGTGAGACTACCCTAAATGGAGGAAGCTTTGAAAGCACTGGCAATGAAGTACTCATTGAAAGCGGGGCGACATTAAATTTGCTCAACGGTTCCAGTATAATCGCCGATTCTAAGATTAATAACAACGGCACGATCACCTCAGACGGCACCGGAAACTCTCTCACCGGCCCCTATGAAGGAGGAGGCGATATCCCTACAGAACTTGATTGTGGATCCGGCACCTGTACCGACAATTCAGGATTACCCATAGAATTGCTCTCCTTTTCTGCACAAGTTTCTGGATACGGAGTCTCGGTAACATGGGCTACGCTTTCGGAGACCAACAACCACTTCTTCACCATTGAGCGCTCTTCGGATGGCAAGCAGTACGAAACGATAGCTGAAATCAACGGAGCAGGCAACAGTCAAACCGTATTGAAATACAGTTGGGTAGATCAGGCCCCTCTTCCTGGCCGTTCTTTCTACCGGCTTCGTCAAACGGATTTTGATGGCAACTTCGAGGTATTCGGCACTTCGGCAGTAGATAATTTGACGACCCTTAATTGGGCAGCCTATCCCAATCCAGCGAAGGAATATTTGACCATTGTCTGGCCTAAAGAGACCGATGCCGAAGTAACCGTATTAACCGTGAGCGGTCAGATTGTATACCAGGAAAGCCGGAACCGCTCAGACTATGGCCATTCTAACCTTGTGGTGTCTAACTGGCAACCAGGGATGTACCTGATCAATATGGTAGTAGGTGGCGTGCCACACACGGAGAAATTGGCAGTGCGTTAGTCTTCGGACCACCGCACGCGAATGATCTTGGCGTAGACGCCCCTCAACTCAAAAAAGTTAAGCCAGAACCACTGCTGAGGCCCCAGATGGTCATTGGGAGATTTTACCTCCACAAACTGGTATTCCTCTGACTTCCAGAGGAATAAATCAGGAAATCCTTTACCATTTTCCTTAGGATGCTTGGCCATTTCCCATAGCACTGCCTCCCATTGGTCTGGTAGCAATAGCCGATGGCCTTCCAAGACAAGATCCAGCGTTTGTGGATTCCAGCCCGTAAAGGGATTCGCGGTGCCATTCCGAGTATCGAACACTTGACCTATGTGCGACACAAAAGCATCACGGTTGTAGAGCAGTTTCATCTTGGCTTGCATGGCCTTTTTGCGCGGCTTCAGAAACTCCTTGCCCATCATATCCGAGGGTATCCGCTGCAACGGATGATGAAAGGCACCCGCCTGCTCATCAAAGATCTCTTCCCAGAACAGAAGCCCAAACATAGAACGCCATAGGGCATTTTCTGTAACGGCAGCGGTCCAGCCTTGCTCGCTGTAGTATTGGGCTACCCCCAACTCCACTTGATGGATGTACTCGGAAGAGATTTCTATCTCCTCGGCAGCCTTGAGTTTCTCAGTAGTCCGTTTCCGTTGCTGGCCCGGACTGAGGTGCTTCCTCAGAAAATCCCCGGCGAAAATGCGCTCCTCAGCCGTGGCTCCCTCCTTCTCCAAGTACTCAGCTTGGGAGATGGCCTCTTCGGTTTTCCCCAACTTCTGAAGTAACCGAATTCGCCGCTCTGGCCCAGGCGATGCTTGGGTGTGTTCGTATACCTGTAAGGCCTCGTCCCACCATTCCTGCCGTTCTAACCACTGCCCCAGGCGCAAGGTCAACTTGTCGAAGGTAGGCATAGCTATTTCCGACATCGTACCCAGGTGCTGCCGCACCCAATCTTCGTACCATTCTAGTACTGATTCTGCCTCTTCTGTCTCAATCAGGTATTTGTAATATTCATAGGCTTCGAGCGCTTTTAGCTTGTCCTCGGCCTCTTCCCTATTCCGAAACAGCGGCGTAAAATCCTCGGTGGTTTGCTCATACCGCACATACCCAATATCCCGAACCACAAACTGGGTAAGATCCTCGTACAGGTTGCCAAAGAATAAGAACCGGAACATATAAACCACTGACCCAAAGGTGCACATGACTACATCATGAAAGGTATTCATGTAAGCCAAGGCATCCTCGTATACCGCCGCTTCGGCCAATACATCCAAGATTTCCCCTTTCTTCCAGCTTGACTTTACCTTCAGTTCCAGGTCTTTGCCCATTCGGTAGAGAAACGGTTTTGGGAAAAGCGAAAGGAGTTCCTGAAAGAAGGTTTCTTGCCCCGCTCCAGGCTCCACTACCCAGTCAATGGCTGCCAGCTCTTGCCGCGCCGAGAGTATGTCTTCTATTTCTTCGTAGTTGAAGGTATCTAACAGGAAAAACTCACCTCGTCGATTGGCCATGCGCACGGCCAAGCACTGTGCATCCTGCGAAAGGGTACGATACTGCCGAATAAATTGCTTCTCGGTATCATTCAGAATATTCCCATAGTATTGCTCCATATACCCCAGCAGGTATTCAAAGTACTCCAGATAGTAGCGCGGAGGAAGCTCTTTGGGCGGTGGTTTTGCCATGACAGCCTCAAAGCTACGGAATCACCGCAGACAGAAAATGCTTACCAACCACACTGAGGGAATTTTTAGGTTTTTCAAAACCGACTTCTGTAACCTTTGGTTATATTACTATTATTCGCAAATAAATTCTGCGTGAAATGGGTACGGCGGTGACTGCAAAACGTTTTTTCCTTCTTCTATTCTTGTCATTCCTGACTCACCTTGCTATAGGGCAGAACTACCGTCCAGGGTATGTTATTCTAAATAACGGGGATTCGCTTATTGGGAAAATTAGCTACTACCAAGCCAAGCGCGTTTTGCCTAAGCTCTATTTTATGGCCCAAGGGGAGGGGTATCAAGGTGTGGTGGAGTATCGTCCCGGGGAAGTGCAGTATTTCGGGTTTGACGAAGGGGGCCTTTTCACCGGTTTCTCAAGAGAAGACGGTCAACGGTTTATGGAGGTCCTCGTCAATGGCCCCATGACTGTACTTAACACCCTGGGCTACTACGTCATCCGCCAGGAGAACATCGGCGAGGACGTCTTATTCTTCAAGAAAAAGAAGATCAGAACTAACGAACGTAATTACTTCCTCAATCCTTTTTACAACAACCAATACCTGCTCTCCTCCTGGGAGAACAACTGCCATGATACCGAGGCCACACAAGATAAAGTAGTCAGCAGTGAAGCCCTCCTGCGTTGGGCCAGCAAATACAATGATTGCATTGGGGCAAACTACCAGGTGGAAGGCACCGAAAAGACCGGCTTCAAACTAGATGTTGGCGGCATTTTCGGTGGCTTCTCCGGCACACTCAACAACAAGTTTTTGGGTGACGTCGCCCTGGGCAATACTGATCATTCGATTGGGGGCAACCTATCAGCATGGTCCTTGGAGCTGCGCTATACCTGGCTCTCTCCCGGAGCCTACGTTCGTATGACTGGGGAGAGTTTTGAATACTCTATAGCCGGGGAAGGCACCTTCACAAATCAAGTAGAGGGCAAGACTTTGCACGTAGCCAACATTGATATGCGCATGGTAACCACGCGTTATTCGGTGGGCTATGATATCCCCCTCAAGTTTGGCTCGGGCTGGTACATAGCCCCGGAGGCAGGCATCTCCGTGAATATTCCCGTGGACGAGATCACCTACGAGGTGTCACGGTTGGACATGAATGACGAGGTCATCCGTACGGCCAACCGTGCGCGTGACTATCGGGTCAGTCCAGCGTTTATCGGGTACTCCGGCGGAGTGCGGGTGAAGAAGCAGTTTTTCAACCGCTTCCACCTTTTCGCATTGGGTCAGTTCAGAACAGGGCGCGGGGTTATTTCCCAGTATCGCACCTTGGCCGTGTTGCCGGAAAATTCCCGCATCAACAGCTGGTTCGTCGGCACCGGACTCACCGTCCGCATCCTCCAATAATCAGGAGGCCTTACTGCGGCCGTACCAAGCCAAATACACATAGGCCAGAAGTGGCACCAAAAAGGATAGCTTCAAAGAAACAGCATCTGCCAGCGCTCCTTGCAAAGGGGGCAGAATGGCCCCACCGGCTATCATGGCTACCAGCAAGGCACTTGCCAAGGTGGTTCGCTTACCCAAGCCCTTAATGGCCAAGGCAAAGATGTTAGACCACATGATGCTATTGAACAACCCAACCCCCAACACGGAATACAGGGCTACCGAACCCGAAGTAGTCATAGTGAGGACGAGCAGCACTATATTCGCCAGGGCAAACCCGCTTAATAACACGGCCGGATTCTTTGGCAAAGCTAAAAATGCCAGCAGATTCACTAGTACAATGACCGAAAGCCCAAGAGCTACCGAATAGTCATACAATACATCGCGGCTGGCAATGAACCATAAAACCGCAATCGCCGCCAAGGCCAACGCTACCATCCGGCCATAAAAAGGCTTGCCCTCACTGCGCAAGGCCCAGGCTCCCAGGAACCGGCCCAGCATGGCACTACCCCAGTACAGCGAAACAAAGAAGCCTCCTAAGGAGGGTGGAAGGGCAATAGATTTATCTTCTTGGAAATAGTTTACCAACACGCTACCCACAGCAATTTCGGCCCCTACGTAGCAAAAGATGGCTAGCATACTACCCACAAACACCGGGTTCTCTTTTAGGAAAGCACCTACATCCCGAAAACGTGCTACCTCTCCGGTAGCAAGATTGGGTAAGGAAAGCCGGCTAAACACAAAGGCCCCAGCAATCAAGATTCCCGCTAAGATGAGGTAAGGCACCTGCACGGTTTCTAATCCAGCGTTGCTGCTCACTTCTTGCAGAATGAGCACAGTGCCCACCAAAGGAGCCAAAACATGCCCCAGACTATTGAAACCCTGAGCCAAGTTGAGCCTACTGGCTCCACCCGCTTCATCACCTATTGCTACCACATAAGGGTTGGCGGCCACCTGTAGAATAGTAATCCCTGTAGCCAGTACAAACAGCCCGAGCAAGAACATCCAAAACTGTCCTACCATGGCTGCAGGATAAAATATCAAACAGCCTAAAGCCATACCCCCTAGCCCCATCACAATTCCTTTCTGGTACCCTACCCGTTGTATTATTCGGCCGCTAGGGAAACTCATGATGAGGTAGGCCAAAAAGAAAAAGAGCTGCACGAACTGGGCAAGCCAATGGGGCAACTCAAAGTGAGCTTTGAAGTAAGGGACCAGTATATCGTTCAAAGAGGTGAGCAGCCCCCACAGAAAGAATAAACTAATGAGGCCAACCAAAGTACCCGTGCGTTGGGTAGAAGCATTCATAGTGGTTTCGCTTTTCGGATAGAAAAAATAATCCCGGGAAAATGCGAAACCCCTTCGGAAATAAAAAGGAAACTAATCGCAGTAACTAGTAAGCGGGGTAGTCCGGTTGAGATATCCTCTGGAAATAGCCCGGCGGATCACCTGACAACCGCGCGAAGCCTCTCCCTTCCGGGCGTAGCACTCAGCCAACCAGCGGTAACCTTCTTCATGTTTCCGATTTATATGTACGGCCCAACGCAAAAGGTTCTCCCCCATAGCATAGTCTTCCTGCTCAATATAGGCTTTGCCTACTTCTAGGAAAATCTCGAAATGGTAGCTGGGCACCTCCGATGGGGACATGACCAGCATGTAGCCCTCCCCATACCGCGCCTTGTACTGGCTGGTAATGATAGAAATAGCATCGATGTAATACCGCAAGGCGTCAAAAGGTCGATCCTCCTTCACCAAACGAGCCGCTTCCATAAAGGGCATTACATCATATGGGTAATGGATCATTAGGGAGTCTAGCCTTTCCAGGGCTTTATCTTTCTCGCCCAATTGCACATGGCTCTTAGCCATCCAAATATTCAAATCACGAACCGGTT
>DMST01000398.1:16551-34679 GCA_003454975.1 Cytophagales bacterium
GTGGCCACCCTTCGTTCACTAAAGTGCCATAATATACCGTAGCCGGGTAGTCTTCTTCTTGAAAACTTTGTTTTGCCAATAGGAAAAGCTGTCCCATCACCCGTTCGCGTGCGTCTTCCTCCTCTCCTGTAATAAAGCCTTCTTTCTGCAATAGACGCACCGTCCAGATGGCGGAGTCCACTTCGCCTCGTTGGCAAAATTGCTGCATCTGACTCACCAGTTCAATTCTGCGCACTTCTTTCTCCTCTAGTTGTCTGGCAACATAGGCTTTATTGATCTGCACCAGTATAACAACCAGTACTGCCATCACGCCTACAAACCCAAAGGCGAAATACGTGCTCTTGCGCTCTTCTTGTGGGGTGAAGGTCCGGATGGGACCTTTGCGATTTTTATAGCGGTAACCATGGGGTGCCCACTTACCGTGTGACGGGTTCGGTGGCGGTGGCGAATACCGCTGGTAGGTCTGATAGGCCTGCTGGGCGTCTTGGTAATTTATCTTTAGATCATAAGAGGCCTTTTTCGCAGGATCAGAAAGCACTTGATAGGCCTCATTCACACGCTTGAAGCGCTCCTCTGCCACCCTATCCTCCGGATTTTTATCCGGATGATATTTCACTGCCAACCGACGGTACGCCTGTCGAACCTCTTCCGCCGATGCAGTTGTATCAAGCCCTAATGTGTGATAATGTGTAGCCATATCAGGATAACGAACTACACAAAGAAACTGGATGTAAGGAAAAGAGATTCAACATTTTAGGAAATTTTACAGTCCATCGATTTTCCCCAAGAAAAGCCCAAAAACATAGAACACAAGGTAATTTGACATAAATCGTGTTTTTACAATAAGTTTATTCTCTCACTCAATCTCAAAAATGTAACCAGCAATACTTACCTGATTTATGTGTACTAATACCCTCCCTGAAATCAGGGAGAAACAATTTCGCTGTTTTCGGTCTGTTGGCGTGCTCATGAAAAAAGCACCTTTGTAACACTAGCGCATGAAAAAGTCATGCGATCGTTCATTTGGAATATGACGACTAATCCCACAATTATCCGCCTTCCGCTGGAGGGCGGATAATTTAGTCGAGAACATACATGAACCAACATAATCGATAGCGGGTAATGCCAGGACTATAAATGTCCACCTAACTAATTCCAAACCAAGCCGTGCAGTGTGTGCTTACTAAGCACACACTGCCTTTTCAACCCCATTAGCTTATGCAGCACTTAGCAGTACATGCTTTAGTTAGTAATAATGGAGTTGCTGCACTCCACATACCTACGCATTCCCAGCACATATTAGTAACTATCCTATCTTCTATCATTGACATGGTAGACCCCATGAGTACCAAGATTTACCAGGGAGCACGTGACCGCCTTTTTTCTACAAAACGGCCGCGTATTTCTCGGAATGTGGAACTATTTGCAAGACAAAAAAACACACGTTATGAGTATCATGGCCTTGCGGGGCGGTCTTTTAGCAAAAAAAATTTCGTTGCTTAACGCCCAAATTTGGAATATTATGGACACCATGTCGACATCAAACGGACTTCCCACTGTGAAAGACCTGCCGCAGGCTAACCTGCCATGGTCCATTCGTGCACTCAACATTCCCTCTGCTTGGTCAGATACCATCGGCCGTTATGATGGCAAAGCTGTGAAGGTAGCCATCCTGGATACAGGGATCGATACTAAGCATCCTGACTTACTCCATGCGTTTCCTTCGGGCAACGACTGGTACAAAGATTTTACTGGCTCAGGTACCATTGCTGACCAACACGGTCACGGTACTCAAATAGCCGGCATTCTAGCCGCCCTCCCAAATCGTGAGGGAGTAGCGGGTGTAGCCCCCGGCATCAACCTATACGTAGCCAAGGTAGTAACCGGAGAGAACAGCCACAGCATCCAGATTGGTACCGACGAGCAACTAGCCGCTGCCATTCGTTGGGCCGTGGATCAAGAAGTAGACGTGATCAACCTTTCGGTTTGGAGTTCTTCCCCCCTTCCTAAGGCAGAAGCCGAAATTCGTCGGGCTTACCGGAAAAACATCTTCGTGGTAGCCTGCGCAGGCAACCACTATCAAGTACAAGACTCCATCGAATACCCTGCTCGCTACAATGAGGTCATCAGCGTAGGTAGTGTAGGGCGAGACATGGAGGTTAGCGAGTTTTCTTCGCGCGGAGCGCAGGTAGATATCGTTGCCCCCGGAGAGGACATCCTCACCACCGATACGGGAGGAGACTACAGTACCGTAAGCGGCACCTCTTTTGCCGCTCCCTTTGTGGCGGGTGTGATGGCGCTCATCATTGCCAAACACAAAGCGAAGGATGATACTAGCAATACGCCCATCTTCGTAGACACACCCAAGGCTACTTTCATGAACATGAAGGACCACTTGGTGCGCTACGCCACCGATATAGAGGAGGTAGGCAATGACGACCTATCTGGTCATGGCCTGATCAACGTGCAAGCTTCGCTAGAAGCAGACGGAGCCCGCAATTCGCGTAATTTCTTCACCCTGCTGGGATTGAACATGGTGCAGTTCTTCCGCCGTATGCTACCCAAGAACCAGTACACAGGAAGTGCTTCAGCCCCCTCATCGGATGGTATTCGGAATCTAGCAGACGTTACCGTAACCCAAATTGCTGGGAAGCCCAATACACACCAGATCGACATTTCCATTCTACCCTCAGACGGCTGCAAAGTGGAGCGCATGGTAGACCAGGGAGTGGAAGAAGGTGCTGACGAACGAATTATTGAATTACACCTCACACATGATACTAACCCTACCGCCAAACAATATGACTTCAACTGGGTCGTAGGTCCTAATGAACCTGGTTCACGCAAACTTGCCACGGGTGAAACCTGTGTAAAGGTTTTGTCCGTTCCTTGTGATGGTTTGTTTACCATCGGACCTGATAATGGTGGAGGGGGTAGCTACGGTGGGGGTGGTTCTGGTGGAACAGGAGGAGGTGGTGACTAATACGCAAAGTTTAAAATGATAAATGCATCCCCTAAATTCAATAGAAGTGTTCAGGCTAAATGGACACTTCTACTCTTTATTGTAATTACACTAATTTCTAATCTATCATTTGGTCAAGCACCAATTTCTACTGACAGTTTAGTTGCTCTTTTTGAGCAGTCTCCGAATAGGATTTCAAAAATGGAATTCTATAAGCAACAAGCCAATTATTATCAAATTCATCTACCAGTAGAGTTTACCTATCACGTCCAAAATTGGGCAAACAAGAACCATGAGGATTCTTTGCTAGCTCGAACCAATATTTGGGCTGCTGAGAATTTATTTTTCAAACAAGGACTCAATGATTCGGGACTATATCATGCAAAAATTGCCCTAAAAATAAGAGAGGAGATTGGCTTTGTTAAGCACATAGCATTTTCAAAATACCAAGTTGGTGTTATGCTTAATAATTCTGGATCCTATTCTGAAGCTAATGAATACTTTTTGTCGGCTCTATCAGACTATCAAGTAATTGATGATTTGAACGGGCAAAAAAGAGTTCTCACCTCACTTGGGATTTTGAATGCCTCACTAAAGAACTACGGTCAAGCAATTACCGATTTTGAGGAAGCGTTAGAAATTGCCATAGAAACTAATGATTCTTTGAGAGTAATGCATTGCAATACAAATATTGCAACTGCCTTTCTTGATAGTGTTAGTTTCCAGACGGAAAAACTGGAAAACACATATTCAAGTCTAGACTTATCTTTTTTAGATAAGGAAGCTCTGCCAAGACTTAATATTGCATTTAGCATTGCAAAGGATTTAAACATAAATAAAGAAATTGCAAGAATTCAACAAAACCTAGGTTTTTATTACACTCTAAGAGATGACTATGAAAGGGCTTATAAAAACCTAGTTTCATCCCTAAAACTCCAAACAGAAGCAGGAAACACCACTAATATACTTTGGACTTATAATAATCTCGGGAATTTATTTTTAAAAAAATATCGAGCATACAATCAGGGGATCAACCTTGATACTGCATATTTTTGGTTAATTACTGGAATGAAAACCGGAGAGATAAACCCAGCAAATACACGATATGAAAGACGAAAAATATACTCTAACCTTCAACTATATTTTAACATCATCAATCAATATGACTCAGCATATTTTTATTTACAAAAATACGACACTCTAAATCAAGCAATTTTTAATCTAGAAAAAGAGAGGGAAATCCAAGACGCACGAGGACGTTACGAATTTGAAAAAAGCCAGCGAATTATTGCGGAACAACAAGCTGATATAGCAAGAGGCCGCTCATTCAATCTAACCCTGGGGATTTTATCAATCCTCTTACTCAGTAGTACCATGATGTTATTCATTAACCGGGCTCGCCTACGTGCAAAAGCCAAGGTAGCCGAACAAGAAATTTTGCTGGTCCATCAGCGGATGGAAGACCTGATCCGCCAATCGGAGCTGCGCACCATCAATGCCCTACTGGAGGGCCAGGAGAAAGAGCGGGTGCGCCTTTCGCAAGAACTACACGACAGTGTTGGCAGTGTACTATCTGCGATCAAGCTTCACTTCACTGGCCTTACCAACCAGTGGGATGAAATGCAGAAAGACTTCCGAGAAACCTTCGAACGCGGCACCCACCTGCTGGACGTAGCGGTAGAGGAAGTACGACGTATTTCCCATAATCTGACAACCGGAGTACTGCGCAAGTTTGGCTTAGTAGCTGCTTTGGAGGATCTCAAAGACACCTTAGCTGGTACTGGGCAAATTGACTTCCAGCTCTTTGCCCACGGCATGGACGACCGCCTGGAAGGCCAGCTAGAGATCAACCTCTACCGGGTAGTACAAGAGCTAGTAACCAATACGCTCAAGCACGCACAGGCAACCGTGATCACGGTAGAAGTGAACCGCCGTGCGGATGAGATAAACCTGATCATCTCGGATGATGGCAAAGGCTTTGACCAAAGCTCAGTAAAGTCAGATGGTATAGGGCTACAAAATATGCAGCAACGTATTGAGAAGTTGGGCGGTAATCTCCATATTGACTCCGTACCCGGTCGCGGTACCACCGCCGTGATCGACATTCCCCTGACTGACGATGAATAAGCTACTGATTGCTGATGACCACCCGATCGTTCTAGACGGCCTTCGCAAAGCACTCAATCAAGAAACCGATTGGGAAATAGTTGGCGAAGCCAAAAATGGTAAGGAGGTACTACAGGCACTGAGCGAAGAGAAGATTGATCTCATTCTATTGGATGTCAGCATGCCCGACATGAACGGGATCGAGGCCTGCCAAAAAATAAAAGCGGAATATCCTCACGTCAAAATACTGGCCTTCACCCTACATCAGGAGAAGACCTTCATATCTCGGATGTTGGCTGCAGGCGCCGACGGATATTTATTGAAGACGACCCCTCACAGCCAGCTCATAGACGGCATCCGGGACACCCTGAAAGGGCATAAGGTATACAGCCCTGAGGTAACCCAAGTAGTGATGGATAGCTTCAACAAGGCGCAGGCCAATCCTACCGCTGAGGTTACTCCCAGGGAAATGGAAGTACTGAAGCTGTTGGCCGAGGAGTACACTACCTCCGAGATTGCCGACAAACTCCACCTAAGCAAACATACGGTAGAGAGTCACCGAAAGAATATGTTGGGCAAATTCAACGTAAAAAACTCCGTAGGGCTAATACGTTATGCTTTGGAGCACGGCCTGATCTAAAAAACTCCTCATAATTCAGGATAAGAAATCCCATTTTTTAGGGGAGCGGCGCAATTAGAGATTGGTGAACTTGGCACAGATCACCATCACCTAACACCATGACCATTGGTTTGCTAAGCCACCCCAATTCTACTACCCATTCACTTCTCGAAGAGGATTTGGCCTACCTCCATACCTTACTCGAGACTCTGGAAGTAACTGACGTCCTAACCACTTTTACTCCTGCCTGGGAAAACCTAGTGACCTTAACGGCCCTGGAATCTGGAATCCATCTGACGGGGGTATTACCCTGCTCTGAATACGCAGAAATATTTGATGATTATCAAGCTCTTCAGCAATTAACCCAGCTTTGGACGCTTGCTGATCATCTTCATGCACTTCCCTTTGAGTACTATTCGGAAGAAGCCATGGCGGCTGCCCAACGATGGATTGTAAAGCAAAGTGATGCCGTATTCTCCCTTGACCGAAGCCCCAATGAAGGGTTGCTATATGCTGAAAAGTTAGGAGTAACCATTTACCAGCCCCTGGTATTAGCATAGGGAGAAAACCTCCTCTCTTCTATGGAAGCAACTTACGATGAGGACAAACCTGTGGGTTGGTCGAAAAAAAACAGTGCCCGGTGCCGTTGTAGCAAAATCCGTGTAATTTAGCCTTATTCCAGGCCCATTACATTAACTCCTACAGGCAAGCCATGAGTAAGCTGTTGCAGACCCTCCAAACCCAATTGGATCAGACCACGAAACCTCGTGAGCGTGTAAATCTGATGAACGACATGGCGTTTGAGGTTCGTGACAATGACCCGGCCATGCTTCGTGAAATTGCAGAAGAAGCACTGAACCTGGCTCAGGAAGAACATTATCTGCATGGTGAAGGATACGCCAGAGCCCATTTGGGCTACTATTTTAGCATTCAGGGGGACCGGGAAACAGCACACCAACAGCTGGAATCGGCCCAGAAAATAATGCTACAAATGGGTGAGAATGAAGGAGTTGCCCTTACTCACCTGTACTATGGCTTTCTGTATTGGGACCTCGGAGACCTTAACCAAGCCCTGGAAGAAGTTGGTCAAGCCATGAAATATACCCAAGGCCCTACTTCCATTATTCGGGGGTGGTGCCTGTACCTACTAGGTGTATTTTATATCGACCTGAAAAATTACGACAAGGCAGTGCAGTACCTTCAGCAAGCGGTTCCGGTGTTTGAAAGCCAAGAACACGAACACGGGCTGGGGCGTACCTTCAATGCCATGAGCAAGGTATACCTTGACACCAAGAAGTTAGATAAGGCACAAGAATACGGCATGCTTTCCCTGAAAGTGCACCGCAGTAGCGGTTACGCTGTGGGTGTGGCCCGCTCCTACCATGATCTGGGGGTAATTGCTCTGGAAGAGAAGGCCTATGAAGAGGCACGGTACTTCTTGAACAAAAGCCTCGAAATCCGGAGAGACTCAGAAAACTTCTCGGGCATCATTAGTACCCTTACGGATCTGGGGCAGGTATATTTTGCCGAAGGCCACTACCAAAGCGTGATCCAACAAGCCCAGGAGGCCTTGTCGTTAGCCAAGGAAAAGGAGGCGAAGGGCAAAATGGACCGGATTATCCGTCTGCTTGTTCAATGTTACACCGCCATGGGTATGCTCGACGAAGCGGTGGCCCAGTACGAGAGTTTGTTTGAGATTGGCACCACCAACGAAACACAAACTGCAAAAACCCGCATCACCGAGATTGAGAACAAATTTCAGGCAGAGAAACGCAAACAGGAAGCAGAAATCTACCGGCTGAAGAATGTAGCCCTAAAGAAGGCTTATGAGGAAATTCAAGATTCGCTTCACTATGCACGTCGCATGCAGGAGGTTTTCTTACCGAGCGATGACCGGTTGAAACGGATGTTTCCTAATTCCTTTTCGTGGTTTCAGCCTCGTGAGGTGCTTTCTGGTGACTTTTTCTGGCTAGCCACCACTCAGGAACATACCTGGTTTGCTGTAGCTGACAGCACGGGACGTGGAGTACCCTCTGCTATGTTTTCCAGTGTGATTATCCATGCGCTGCATTACTTATTGTACGAAGAACGGCACAGCCAACCCCATGAGCTGATCCAGGCACTACACGAAATACTCTATGTGCAATTCAACAAAGAAAAGGGAGGCAAAGGAGCCGATCACGTGGCTATCTCCATTTGCAAGTACCACCCTGAAAGCCAGAAACTAGCATTTTCTAGTGCGGACCAATCTGTATTCTATGTGAAGGGGGATGAGGTAGTCGAATACCGATCGCATCGGCATCCTTTAGGTGACTCTGCAGAAGCCATAACCGCTACCACCGAAGTACTCACGGTGAATCCAAATGATCGGTTGTATCTGATTACGGACGGACTAGCCAATCAATTTGGCGGAGAGGAAGGGCACCGATTGATGAAAAAGGGGGTAAAGGAGATGATACTTTCGTTACAAAAAGACCCTATGAATTTGCAAGGAAAGGAGTTGAATAAACTCTTTCGTTCCTGGAAGGGGATGCAACGGCAAGTAGATGATATCTGTGCTTTGGGAATTGAGTTCTAAGCCGAGAATTGTTATTCGTCTTGATACGGACGGTTTAGTATCGCATTGAGTACAATGGCATCCCGAATGCCATCTCCATTTTTCAATAAATTGGCGTAATAGTTCTCGCCTTTCTCCTCAATTCTGAACTCTTCGAATCTTCCCTTCTCAGTGGTAGCATTACGGATCATATTGGCCTCATGCTTGATTTGTTCCAACCGTCGGGCAGCTTCCTGAGCTTCGCGCTCGCGTCGTTGTGCAGCTTCATCAAACTCTGGCTCAATTCTTTCCAGGGTACGCTCCTCCTCCTCTATCTCATACCATGACTTTTTTGGTTGAGGTGCAGGTTCACGAACCGGCTGGGGTGGCGGAGCGGGTGCCTCGGTTTTCACTTCCTGCCCCAATTGTTTGAGGAGGTCTTCAAATGATTTGGGCGCTTCTCCTGTGCCAACAGGGTTCTGCGCAGTAGGTTGGTTCGTTGGTCTGGGCGGTTGTTGTTGCTTTTTCTTGTTACCACGAGTAGCACGTATAACCAAATAAATAATGCCCAGTATGATGTAAAATATTATCCTAAAATCATCCATAGTAAAACTATTTGGCCACCGAGGTTAGTCGGCATGCCCCGTAATCATAAGATTAAACTTTCTAATAAACTCCTCCTCCTTCTCCGCATTTATTGGCTCATTTACTGCCTTGCGGAGGTAATCCAAGGCTACGTCTTCCATACCCGTCTGAATATACGCCATAGCGGCATGGTAATTATACACCACATTATCCGGATCATGAGATAAGGCCTTTTCAAAATAATCTACCGCATGCTCATACGTAGCATTTTCGACCACATCTGTTCCAAAAAGGGACTGAGCCACGCTATGATCAGAATCATTGAGGCCGGCAAAGTCATAGCTCCAACTACCTAGTAAATACCAAGCATAATGGAAAGTAGAATCCATGCGCAACACCTCCTCAGTATGGCGCTTCATTTTGATGGCAAAGGTAATTTTCCGGTGATCTTCAACTACATTCTCCATCCTTGCCAAAGCCAAGGCCATGGCAAAATGAGATCCAATCTGATCAGGGTGAATTCCCAAGGCATGTTTTGCCAAATGCAATGCCTCCATGTAATAATCTTCTTTTATCCCTGGGTTAGCAATCAAAAAACCCATCTCAGATACGGCGGTACTCTTTTTCCAAAGCGCTTCGTAGTTTTCGGGATACTTCTCTAATACCTGATTGTACAATTCTACTGCCTCCGGGAACCGATACTCTCCTCGTAAACTATCCGCTACTTCAATGGGATTTTCATATGTTTGCCGGGCTTTTCTATCCAGGATGTCATAGGCCTGAACAGTAGAAGGCAGCACCCCAGGTCGGCCAATGGCCACAGATGCCTCCAAATTTTCGGTTTCGGATTCACTGGAAGTAACAGAACAGGCAGCTAAAATCCAGAGAAATCCTAAACTAGCAAGGGTGCGCAAACACATAAAATGAGTGTATTATTTAAGCTTTGATCTGATTCAAAGCTAATCAAAAAAATGAGAAAACCTTCACCCCTGGACCGTGGTTGAAGAGCAAGTAAACTCCAAAAACATGTCCCAAGATTCGGCTCAAAATCAATACGACTTCATCCTCTACGGAGCCTACGGCTACACCGGCAAGCTCATTGCAGAACTAGCTCACAAGCAAGGGCTTACACCTTTACTGGCGGGTAGAAAGGAAGAGCCTTTATCCCAGCTGGCAGCCAGGCTAAATCTGCCATACGAAACACTCGGGTTAGACGCTCCCGCCGATTTGGACCGCTTGCTCTCCAAGGCCCCTATTGTGTTGCACGCTGCAGGCCCCTACTCTGCCACAGCACAGCCTATGGTAGAAGCATGCCTCCGTACCCACACGCATTATGTGGACATCACCGGTGAAATCGAGGTATTTGAGTGGATTGCTACTCAGTCTGAACCCGCTAAGCAAGCAGGTGTTGTCTTACTGCCTGGCGCCGGATTTGACGTAGTCCCCACTGACTGCCTGGCTGCTTATGTGACTTCAGGATTGGAAAGGCCTACCCACCTAGACATCGTAATCAAGAGTTTATCTTCGGTATCCAGAGGAACTGCCCTTACAGCCGTAGAGAATTTAGGAGCATCTAGTTATTGCAGAGTCAATGGTAAGCTAACTTCGGTAGACTTGGCACACACTTCCCGTTTTGTTGATTTTGGCAAAGGTCAAAGGTTAGCAGCCTCCATCCCGTGGGGAGACATTGCCACAGCATACCAAAGTACTGGTGTGCCCAATATTGTCACCTACATGCAAACCAGCCCGCGTAGTTATCGGATGATGCGTTCGGCAAAGAGCTGGCGATGGTTACTTAAGGCCAAAAGCGTACAAAAGTTCATGCGCAAGCAAGTGAACAAGCGTATAACTGGCCCCACAGAAGAAGTCAGGGAAACCGCCAATAGTTTCGTATGGGCTGAAGCCCGCAATGCCTCTGGGGCATCCAAAACGGCACGACTTACCACGATGGAAGCGTATAAACTGACAGCATTATCATCTTTGGAAGCTACCCAGAGAATTAGCCGAGGTGAAGTAGACGCTGGTTTTCATACTCCTGCTACTGCTTTTGGGGCAGATTTTATTTTAGAATTTGAAGGTTCAATCAGAGAAGATTTGTGAGTCAGTCGATAGATTTTTCCCTCTTTCGGTTCCATGAGCTGATAGCCACGCGCTGGTCAGATTTTGATATGCTAGGGCATGCCAACAATGCCATTTATTCTACCTACATAGAAACTGGGCGGATTCATTACCTGGAACAAGTGGGGCCCTGGCCATGGGAGGTAACGGGCATGGTATTGGCTCGTACCGAAATGGACTACGTCCACGAGATGCTACCCAAGCATACACCTCGTCTATATATGCGGGTAAGCCGCTTAGGCAATAAGTCTCTGGACTTTGAATCTATCATCTGTCAGGATGATGATCAGGGTCTAATTTTCAATAGGGCCAAGGTAGTGGTAGTGGCCTTAGATAACGTAGCCAAAACTACCACCGCAATACCTGAGGATATGCGGAATAGGTTTACAGCTTTCGAACCTGGTTTGGGATGAATCTACCGGTTGGTGTAACTGGGGTTACAGAAGTCATATTGCGGTGCCCCTTCATTCCTCCTACCTTGCTTCCATGAAAAAAGATACCTTTCTCTTCGTTTTAGCTGTATTATCTATTTCGCTGGGTGGTTGTCAAAACACAAGTTCTACAGAGGATTCAACCCCACCTGAATCTGCTCCAACGGTAGTAGATGTTATGTTTGAGCAAGGTGAAACCATCACTCAAAGCGCACAACTCACCCTGGGAAGGGCCTTGAAACAAGCATTACAAGAGGGTGGAATTAAGGAGGCCATCCCCTACTGCAACCATGCTGCGTTACCTCTTACCGATTCTATAGGAGGTCAGTTTGGTATTGAGTTACGCCGTACGGCACTGCGAGTTCGCAACCCGGCAAATCAGCCGAATGAATTTGAGAAACAGCATTTAAGGAAATACCAAACCATGCTGACAAGGGGAGATTCTTTGGTCCCTCAATTAGAAGCGTTAGCGGGTGGTCAGTTCTTATATACACGGCCCATTATGGTCCAGGGGATGTGTACTACCTGTCATGGCGAGGTGGGAAATACGTTAAAGGCAGCAGATTATGCCTTGCTTCAGAAGCAGTACCCAACGGATAGTGCAGTCAACTTCAAGGTAGGCGACCTACGGGGCATTTGGTCAGTAACCTTTGATTTAGAAAAGGTACAGGCGGCCATGGCAGCCGCCCAACCTAACCTCTAAACTTTGCTGTTTTATTGTACAGACAAACCTTCTTCGGCCAGTACTCTCAATACCTGCTCTTCTTGCTGTGCACCTGCCAATACCCGAATCTGCTGCAGACGATTTTCCAAAGTTTGCATCAAGGCTTCCAGCTGGGGTAAAAGCCCGGTAGCGTGTGCTTGTTTCTCATGAAGGGCTTCTGCCAGGAGCGTAGGCAATGCCGAGGGAACGATCTGCTGCTTGGCATCACTCCAAGCTTCATGCGGAGCTACATGGCTTTCAATCATCCATCCGTCCATACATAGTTCATGCGCCTTACGTGTAATAGAGGCCAGCAAATCCCGCCGACCAGCGATGTGACTAGGATCGCTTACCATGGGAGCTTCCGGCATATTTTCTCGCATCTTCAGGGCTAGGGACCACTCCGGCAGGTTGCGGAGCGGAGTATCTCCCAAGGGTGTAAAACCACGGTGAATAAGGCCTATTTTCTTAAGCCCTACCCCGGCCAGACGCTCTACGGCACCCAACCATAATCCTAAATCTGGATTCACAGGGTTTTTTACCCATACGGGGATTTCTGTACCTCGAAGGGCATCAGCAATTGCCTGTACCGAGAATGGATTAACGGTGGTGCGGGCCCCTATCCAAACCATGTCCACGTTGTGCCGTAGGGCAGCCTCCACGTGATCAGGAGTGGCCACCTCCGTCATGCAAGGCAAGCCAAAAGCACGAGCTGATTCCGTTAATAACGGTAAGCCTTCCTCTCCTACACCTTCAAAGGCCCCGGGACGGGTACGTGGCTTCCAAATACCACCTCGGATGATATCTACCTTTCCAGTTTCGGCTAATTGCTTTACTGTTTCATAAACTTGTCCGGGTGTCTCTACACTGCAAGGACCTGCGATGACCAAGCCATCTCCTTTAGGAGTTAGCCATTCGGCCGAGGGGGTAAGTGATAATGATGTGCTCATCGATAGAAAAAGTTTAGAGGGTTTGGGGAATAAAAAAAGCCTCGCTTTAGGCGAGGCTTTGCAGAAATTTATGTGTATACAATTTCCGGTCAGGCTCGCCTAGGACGACTGAAAAACCAAAACCAGAAAAAGTATGCGCGTGAAATCATTGTCTTGTCTGTTAACGCTTCAAAAGTGCTCAACATGGTAATCGAATCCAAACATCCTTAAAGATTTTTCAATAAAAATTTACTTTCATTGAAAAACTAACATTCGTTAGGTTGAAATCCAACATCTGGAAAACATCAGTAGTATTGGTTTAAATCCAATTTACGCTTCAAGAAAACATCAGATACTATTCATAATCTGCGGTCACTTTTCCTTCACCCTTCTTAAGTTTTTCTAGAAGCCAAGTTTCAAGTCACCTTATTCCCATCCTGCTAAGTCCACCTATTGGCTCATAGTGCATCAACAATATCGTAATAACATTGATAGGTATAAGAGGGTAAGAAAATGTTAAGGATGGTCTCAGGAATCATCTTCAACTCTGAGCAACAAGTCACGGGATATCTGGAAAAGACAAGGAATCCGAAATGACGTATGTTTCTATCTATTATTCTGGGTTTTATCCCATGTTTCCGACCGTTTCGTTACTACTTTTGCGCCCACAAGCAACACCCTATTTGGGCGGTGCTTTTCATTCAATTATTCACCTTTATCAACCTACTACCTCCAGACAGATATGGCAGATAAGCGAAACATCACAGTGGCTTTCGGTGACGGCATTGGCCCGGAAATCATGCAGGCTACCCTAGACATTTTAGATGCTGCCGGCACGCCGCTCATCTATGATCAAATCGAAATTGGAGAGAAGGTATATCTACGAGGTATTACTTCTGGAATTGAGGAAAGCAGTTGGGATTCTCTGCGTCGAAACAAAGTGTTTCTGAAAGCTCCTATCACCACACCTCAGGGCGGTGGATATAAGAGCCTGAATGTAACTACCCGCAAAACCTTAGGCCTGTTTGCTAATGTAAGACCTATCCGTTCCTTTTACCCCTTCATAAAAACCCACCATCCGATAATCGACATGGTTATCATTCGGGAAAACGAGGAAGACTTATATGCCGGCATAGAGCACCAGCAAACACAAGAAGTAGTGCAGGCGCTCAAACTAATTTCTCATCCGGGGTCGGAGCGCATTATTCGATACGCCTTTGAGTACGCCAAAGCTTACGGCCGAAAGAAAGTAACCTGCCTAACCAAGGACAACATCATGAAGCATACCGACGGTCTGTTTCATAAGCTATTTGATCAGATCGGTGAAGAGTACCCCAACATTAAGCGTGACCATATGATCATCGACATCGGTTCGGCGATCATTGCGGATAAACCCGGCACACTAGATGTAGTGGTTACAGAGAACCTGTACGGAGACATCGTTTCGGATATTGCGGCACAGATCACGGGTTCGGTAGGGTTAGGTGGCTCCTCCAATGTGGGCAAAAGTGTAGCCATGTTTGAAGCCATTCACGGCTCAGCCCCTGACATCGCTGGTGACGGAATTGCCAATCCTAGCGGTTTGCTCAACGGAGCCGTGATGATGCTGGTGCATCTTGGCATGCCCGATTATGCAAGAAAGGTGCGGAATGCCTGGCTAAAAACCATTGAGCAAGGGATTCACACCCGCGACATCTACAATGAGGAGATCAGCAAACGCTTGGTTAACACAAAAGGCTTTACCGATGCGGTCATCTCCAACTTGGGCGAGGTACCCTTGACACTCGCTCCTGCTAGGTTTGAAGTTCAAACTGAGCCCAATTTCTTCCCAGAATTGGCACCTCTTCCGAGAAAAAAGAAGGAGTTAGTAGGAGTGGATGTATTTATTGATTGGGATAAAAATGACCGCAATCCGGATGTGATTGGCGATGGACTGAAGGCTGCATCATCTTCGTTGAAGATTCAGTTGAAGATGATTACCAACCGCGGAGTAAAGGTGTATCCTGACGGACTGCCTGAGACTTATAAAACGGACCACTGGCGCTGCCGATTTACGGCCACTGAGGCGGTGAATAATGAGGATGTAGTCACCCTACTATCAGCACTACATACCGCAGGATATGATGTAGTAAAAACAGAGAACTTATACACCTTTGACGGCGAGCGTGGATATTCTCTGGCACAGGGGGAATAAGACCGCACAAATCCGTTGACTCCTTGCTTTACTCGTCCTCATTCTTCTGGATTTACATCCCGGAAGATTGAGGATGAGTTTTTTTATAGTCATATGATTTCATGAGCAGGAGGCCAGACTACTTCACCAAGAGTCTCACCTTCTTGGGACTTCTGCCCCTATGACTAGTTGCTAATACCATGGCTTGCCTATTGGGCTTACTAGTTGCAGATCTGAAAAAATGGAAGCCACAGCAAGTAAGACAGCAGTGTTACACCCTTGTTGTACGAGCTAAATAAAGCGTTCTTAAAAAAAGAAAGGCCACCCAAAACTGAGCGGCCTTCCAAAATATTTTTCTTCAGATACCTATCATGTATCGTCGCCAGATTTGGCACCGTTGGTGAGTGAGTGCTCCACTGCACGCCCTTGGTGTGTAATGGTAACCGTAGCATCGCAGGCTCCAGAACCATAGTTCATTTCTGCGGTATCATCACCAAAGCTTTCGATCTCAATACCCCGTGAGAATAAAGTGAAACCAGCAGGATTCTCAACACAACCGGGCACAAAGCTCAATGGCTGACTAACTTTCAATGTGGAAGTACCTTGGTTAGAAGCAATGGTGTAATCCCCCGACTCAATTTGGAATTGAGTTCCGTCAAAAGTCTGCACATCATTACCCTTAAAGTACATATAGTTGCTGTTATTGTAAGTGTAGGTAGAAATCTCTACATCATACTTAACAGAATAACGCGCGGCCGTATTCGAATCCCAAGAGCCTTTGATGGTCTCTGTACCAAACAAAGTCCAAGCTTCCGTATTCAAGCAATCAAAGTTGATCGTCAACTCATAGTCACCGCTTGCTGTTTGCTCGTACCGACCACTCAGGTGCCCGTTTATACGGGTATCGGAATAGGGTAAATCGTTAGCACACAAATGCCAATCTAGTGATACGGCACCACCGAAACCTTCAGAAATGTTACCGAAGGAACAACCACCATCATCAGGGAAGACCACATTAGGCTCCTCACCTGCTTGTACTGCATCGATGTACTTCTTGATACCTACTGGGGAAAATACATCGCTAAAATCGCCACTTGCATAGGGCAAGTTACGTAAGGCTACGATAGACTCTGAAAACGCCTGCGGTTCAGAAACCGGGTCAGAATTCATCATGTAGGGATCATCCGGGTACTCGTTCTCGAAACTAATTGTCGGGAAACAGCCGCTCAACATCGCAGCTACTGCCAAGCCACCTAGGGCAAAAAAGGTGTTTTTTCTCATGGGGTACTAGGTTGTTGAGATTTCAAATCCTCTCATTAGAACCGAAACATAGCAGAGGAAAAAAACTATGCGCCAGCATGGGTATTTATATCAAGTTACGAAGAATTGTTCAATAGGATATCAAGTTCCTACAATATATGTCCAACTCCCACTTACCTGACATTAATCACTCCGTATATAACGACCCAGGAAACGACCAAATTGTAAGGAAGAGGACAAAAAAATGCCTACCGAAACTTCTTCCAGCAGGCATCTTCCATTCCTATACTATAGGCCTATTCTTCGCGAGCGAATACAACCTCCCCACCGACAATGGTCATGTCTACTTTGGTATCCATGATTTGGGATTCCTCTACCGCCATCAGGTCTTGAGAATACACCGTAAAATCAGCCAACTTGCCTACTTCTATAGATCCTTTGGATTCTTCTTCAAATCCTCCGTAGGCAGCATCTAATGTATAAGAGCGCAAAGCCTCTGCTCTGCTCATACTTTGATCCTTCTCGTAGCCTTCCTCTGGCGTACCTTGCAAGGTTTTACGGGTTACCGAAGCATAGAAGGAGGCGATGGGATTAATGGGCTCCACGGGAGCGTCTGTTCCGTTGATGACTTTGGCTCCGCTTTGCAACAATTTCTGCCATACATAGGCCCCCTCTTCAATGCGTTTTAGTCCTAACCGATAAATGGCCCAAGGGCGATCGCTCGACATGTGAACGGCCTGTATACTAGCAATCACTCCGAGCTGACCAAAACGAGGGATATCTTCCGCAGTTAAGTGCTGTGCATGCTCAATACGGAAGCGGTGATCTTCCCTATCCGGGTACTCTTGGAAAGCCATCTCGTACTGGTCCAGTACTTCGGTATTGGCCCGGTCCCCGATGGCATGGGTACACACTTGAAACCCGTATTTCAACCCCAATTTGGCAACCTCGCCTACCGTAGCCATGGGTGTGGTAGCCATACCCACCGTATTAGGGTCGTCCGAATAGGGTTCGTGCAGCCAGGCGCCTCGGCTACCCAATGCACCATCCGCATACATTTTGATGGACCGGATCGTCAAACGGTCACCTCCCAGTCCAATCTCAGGGCCTGACTCAAAGTACCGGTTCAATAATGCCGTATCTCTCCCTGTTAGCATAACGTACATCCGGGTGGTCATCTTCCCTTCCGCCAAGTACTCCTTAATCACATTAATAGCGGCCTCCCCAGATCCCGCATCGTGGAAAGTAGTAATGCCATTCTCGGCACACTCTTGCAGTGCAGCACCAAAGGCAGGATATAGCTCCGGCTCGGGCACCACCTTACCGATTAGCCCTTGGGCCATCTCATTAAACAGACCAGTGGGCTGGCCTTCTTCATATACAATATCTCCTCCCGGTGGGGCAATAGACTCACGGGTGATTCCGGCCGCCTCCATGGCGGCCGTATTGGCGATGGACATATGCCCACTTGCATGACGTAAATACACAGGATTATTCGGAGCCGCTTCCGTAAGGGCATGGTGTGTTGGAAACCCTTGCACCATACGCGGCAAGGAATCCCACTTATCTTGGTGCCAACCTCTGCCCAGTATCCACTCTCCAGGCTCAGCAGCCTCAGCGGCTTCTTTTACCCGCCGGACCACTTCCTCCCAGCTACGCACCCCCAGCAGATCCAGCTGAATCCGATTGATGCCCACCCCCATAAT
>DMST01000398.1:34718-40353 GCA_003454975.1 Cytophagales bacterium
GCCCACCCCCATAATGTGAGCGTGGCTTTCAATGAGTCCTGGAGTCATGGTTTTCCCTTCCAGGTTCATGGTCTCGGTACCTTCGCCTATGAAGGCTTCGGCACCGGCATCGTCTCCTACGTAGATGATGTGCCCCTCCCTGATAGCTACTGCGTGCGCGGTAGGCTGCTCTTCGTTTACGGTATAAATATTTGCATTCGTGATTACTAAATCCGCCAGGTTTTCAGGCGATTTGGTTTGGCATGCCCCCAGCCCAAGCACCAACAATAAACTCAGGCAACCAACTGCACAAGTAAGGTTTTTCATTTCGTGGTTTTGTTCTCGCTATAGCTAAACAATGATCTGTAATATAGTATTTTTTTCATGGGACGACCGTTATGGTATTAGCCAGCGGAATACTGGTTTCCCAGAAGGGGGTTTATTTAATTTAAGCGTCCAATCCATAAATCTTGCTCCATGAAGATCTCCAGGATATTTCTCCTCTTAGGTATTTTTCTTACGCACTTCGCAACTATGCCTGCCTGGGCACAAACCGGCCGTTTTTTGCCTCGCACGGTCAATATTCCAAGGTATGATCACAATTTCCCGACCGTGAGTGGGGACGGCCAATCCATGGTATTCATGACCACTTATTCGGATTCGCGTAAGTACGAGCTACGGTACACCTGGAAGGAAGATGGTGAATGGGTGCGTCCCAAACCCATGCCCCTGGTGCAGCAAGAAAAGACCAATTATCTGGGAGGATATACCCTCAATTACGACGGCACCATATTGTACTTTTCCTCTCAACGGTCCGACGGCATCGGGTATTTTGATATTTGGTACAGCGTACGGTCAGGCAGAAACTGGAGTAAGCCACAAAACCTAGGCATGCCGGTCAACTCCTCTACCAGCGAAGGGTGGCCCGCCGTAAGTCCAGATGGAAGGTGGCTGTATTTCACCCGCTGCGGAGGCATGGTTACCGACAGATGTGTGGACTGCCAAATGTATCGCGCCAAACACCGTACGGGTGTGTACTGGGAAGAGCCCGAATTACTCCCGATGCCACTAAATACCGGGCATGAAACGGCTCCACGCATGATGCCCGATAACCAGACGCTGGTATTTGCCTCCTCCCGACAAGGGGGCAAAGGCGGAATGGATTTGTACTGGTCACGGCTAGAGGATGGCAATTGGACCCCGCCCAAGAACATGGAATTCATCAACACCGAACAAGACGAAGAGGTGGTAAGTATACCAGCCCCGGGCAACGTTGCCTTCTACGGACTTTCCTTTCAGGGATTCTACTGGGTAAGCGAGAAGTTCATCCCCCGGGAAGATCAACCCTTGCGAATCCTCCAAATCAGTGGCAAAATCACCGATGCTGCGGGCAACCCTATTGATGCTGGGATTCAGATTTACAACCTGGCTACACGCAAGCAGGAGCAGCTAGTCAGAACTGGAGAAGATGGTACTGGGACATATATCATCACAGTGCCGGAAGGCAAAATATGGGACTTCTCCGTACTACCTGTAGATGCCAAATATGGCTACTACAGCGAACGTTTTGATGTAACGGACCTGCCCCAGTCTCGTCGATTGCGGCGCGATATTCAACTAGCACCTGCTGGCCCAGGCACTCAAATTTTACTTCCAAATATTACTTTGGATGAAACCACTTTAAAGGCAGACGAAGGCTCTATTCTGGATGCCCGCAAGCTCATCCGAATGATGCAGGCCGCCCGGGTGCGGGTGAAAGTGAGTACCGTGATTCCTCCGCTACCGGAAGCGGACACCACCTCTATGCCGTCGGATTCTACCTTTTCAGTTTTGGATAGCACTTATCTCGCTAACAGTGATTCGGTTTATACGCTGGAAGCCAGCACTAACGCTACTGAATTTGAAGAACTACTACCAACAACAGCAGATATGGAATTGATAGGCTGGAATCGTTCGCAAGCGGTAGTCGATTTTTTCCTGGCACAGGGGATTCCAGAGCGATTCATGGAGAAAGGGGTCATCACTTACGAAGATGCCTTGGCGCTGGTAGGAGAAGAGTGGTCTGAAGACCGCCTGCTGGAACTAGTAGTGATTGAGGTTATTCCCTAATGTCATTCCTCGGGCATCACTACCCATAGAATGATGTACACAAGAATACCAGGAAAACCAGCACTAAGAATGGATAAGGCCAGGTACCCCAAACGGGTATACTCTACTTTCCAGCCAAAATATCGGGCGAGGCCGGCACATACGCCGGCCAACACCTTCTGGTTTGCGTCGCGGGTTAATTTACGTTGCATAGAAGTATCAGGATGAGGTGAAAAGATTCGTTTAGCCTTCTAAACTACCTAGTCTACACGGTAGTACTGTACTCCTTCGTAGGTCATCATGAGGGTAGCGTTGCGAAGTGCCTCCTGCAATTCTGAAGTAACAGGGAACCCAAATTCGTCCAAATCACCTTGAGCAATCAGGTTATCGTCAGCATCGAAAACCAAAGCTCCTCCGCTAGGCACGCTGTAGAAGTATCGTGAATCGATGCCTAAAGATTCTGCAGTCACCGATTCCAGGGCAGGAGTGGTTTCCAAAACAGGATCTGCGGGGAAAACAATGCTCTTTGATGCGTTCTCTTTCTTATTGACTTCAGCAGAGGCAAAAGAAGTACCGATAGCCGCAAGGCTCATCATTAGGGTAAGGGCAATTGCACGAGAACTGAGGTTGGTAGAAACTTTCATTTGTGTTTTATTTTGAGTGTTTGACCGATGCCCATGTATTGCCAATTGGCGTGCCAAAATACACAAGTTACTGATATTCAAATACTTAACATCAAGCAAGTTGGAAATACCGTTCACTTTCGTACATCTAGTATTTTCAATTCGATCAAAATATTACTATTTAAATATTTTTTTATCTTATTTTAATAATAATTGTTATCAAAAACGGATTACAAAAGGGCATTTACTTGGTATATTGTGACTCCAAATTCTAGGTAATAAAGACTTAACTTTTGAATAACAAGCCCGGCACTAGCAGTCGGTAACTTGCTATAGCAAAATTGTACAACCACAGGACTAGTACCGAACGGGATTATCCATGAAAAAAACTATCCTCTGGGCCAGCCTCGGCCTTATGATTGCTTGCGGCCCCTCTGATAGTACCAATTCTGCCGAAAGCAGTACCTCATCAAGTTCCTCAGCAGGAAAAGGCCTCAACATCACCATCAAGGGTAGCGACACCGTGTTACCCGTTTCACAGAAGGAGCGTAACCGCTTCATGGAGCTGAATCCCGAGGCCAACGTGCAAGTGGTGGGTGGCGGTTCCGGGGTGGGCATTGCTGCGTTGATCAACAATACCACTGACATCGCCATGGTATCGCGCGATCTCAACTACCAAGAGAAGAACTCCTTGGCCCTACTGGGCAAAACCACCGAAAGGGTAGTACTGGCCTACGATGCCCTGGCAGTAGTGGTAAACCCCAACAACCCCATGCAGCAGTTGAGCATCAAGCAACTAGAACTGATCTATACCGGTAAGGTGCAAAACTGGAATGAATTGGAAGATGCCGACGGCAATCCAGGTCCGGACATGACCATTATCCCCTACTCTCGTGAAACCAGCTCAGGAACCTACGAATATTTCAAGGAGGTAGCCATGCACGACCGGGAGTATGCCCCCAACGTGCTGAAGGTGCCCTCTACCCAGTCCATCGTGACGTCCGTAGGAGAAACCGAGGGAGCCATTGGCTACATTGGGGTGGCCTACATCAGCGATGAGGTGGCCGCCGTAAGCATCCTCAACAAGGCCACCGAGTACTACATTGAGCCTACCGTTAACTTTGCCCAAGACAACACCTACCCGATCGTGCGGCCTTTGTACTACTTCTTTTTACAAGAAGATACAGATCGTTTGAAGCCATTCCTGGATTTCATTCTGTCTGAAGAAGGCCAAGCTATTATCAAAGAAGTAGGGTACGTACCGCTCTAAAGTCAGAAGGATCTCCTTTTTTCTATCAGGGCGATCCGATCGCGTACGCAACCACCGACGAGATGTTTAATAGCCCCCAAGAGCGAAAAACAAAGGAGTACGTTTCTGGGGAGGGTGGCCAAAACTATTAAGACCTAGAAATATCCTCGGCGGTAAAATTAACGTGGACCGAAACTTTTTTACGAAAAAAGACTGTGTCTTATGTGCTAATTTTTTTTGGGGTGTGGGTTGCTCGTTTCATTTCTAAGCATCTCAAAACTAACACCTTACCCCAAATTCCTCTCCCCAAAACCTAGTTCAATGAATTTTCCTGGGTAAGTTGAGATAGCCACTACCGATGTTTTGTTAGGTTTACCATCCACAGATGCCAAACACGGGCTGTAGTTTGGCCATCATGAATTTAACCGATCCATTGGTAGGTTACTCGTTATGAAAATTTTGCACATCTATTTGCCCAAGATCATCGCATTCCTGTTTTGGAAAAAAACATAGGACACTAGTTTCTTGAGAATAACTGATATTTATTTTCAAGCTTTAATATTGCAATTAAGCTATATGCCATTTGTGCTAAAAATGTAAAAAGTTAAAGGACTCAAATTTAAACACCTCAACATCCTCTTTTCCCTTCCAATCATTCAAAATTAGAAAAAGCCATCCCAGAATTTTGAGATGGCTTTTAATATTAAATTTATTGTCTTTTCAATTTCAAATTTTCGACATTATTTTTTTCAAGAAATAAAATCTCTCGTTCATTTTTAAAAATTATTAAATCACTTGAAATAACCACTTCATCTACAAGATAATCTTCATAATTTACAAGTCCTGATTTGTGATAATAAACGGCATCTACTAGATATCCTTCGGAAAAAACCATCCTATCATCACATTCTTTGGAACAACAACTCACAAGGAGAAGAATCCCAACACCAATTATTAATCGCATATACTATTAATTTATCTTAGATTCTTTTTCTAATCTAACCCTGTAAACTCTAGAACTACCATTCGAATCAAAGCTAAATGGTACATTTGTAGAAGTTTGTTGATTACCCGTCCCTTTATTATATGTAACATTTGCGGAAAATGTTGCATTCCCTGTAAACGTCTCAGTTTGAACTTGTTTCACAGTAGTAGTACCCTGAGTTATTGTGGTTCTCTCCGTCAATTCTGCAGTTAAAGTACTTGAAATTTCAGCAGCCACATGGGTGCCGTCGGAAGCACCTACCTGGTTCTCCAAAGACCCTGTTATTTCTGTTGCTAACGAACTTTCAGTAGCGTTTTCAACTTTGCTAGTAGTGGTAACTTCCGTTGAATTTTCTCCCCCAAACGGCTCTAAATCAGAAACTTCCGCATTAAGAGAGATATCAATTCTTATTATGCGAGGCCCCTTACCTTGGTTCACAAATCGCCTAATTGTCAAACTAGGATTCCCTCCCGCTTGAAAGTTGGCAAAAACCTTCTCCGCCTGTCGGATTTGCCGAGAGCTCAAATCCCCCCCTACTTGAGACCGTACAAACCCCACAAAATCATCGGATGCTACTACTTGATCCGAAGAGGATATAGGCTTCACACTAGCGCCTGCATAACTTGTACCCTTATCTTGTTTAATGTCTTTCATGTCCACAGGTGCCATACCATCAGGGTCAATAAACCGAATGGGCTTATCGAACGCATA
>DMST01000116.1:0-6601 GCA_003454975.1 Cytophagales bacterium
CCCCGCAGTTCTCTACCTTGGCGGCACGTACTGCTCCCCCCGAGAGTATCGGCACCGCCCTTACTATTGTCAATAGCCTGGGCTTTGCTCTCACCATTGTGAGCATCCAGGTGTTGAATGCAGCCCAGGCTGCCTATCCTGAGGCTACCGAAGTGCTTTGGCTGCTACTGCCAGGACCAGTTTTGGGAATATGGGCATTACGCCCAATTCTGCGGTCTCAATCGATGTAGACGGCACTTTTTCCTATCGCAATATCAAGAACTCAACGAATATTTTAGGCAATTAGTGGTGGAACAGCTATCACCTACCTAAATTCAGAAAAACTACGAAAAGAAACTCGTTAGTATTAAGGAGACCGAAAATACGGACTTTCTTCATGGACGCCCTTAAAAATATATTGTTGAACCCTAGCTCGATTTCAAGCTTTGTAGATTTCCTGCCTTGTCCGGTGGTATTTGCAGAGTGGCAAAACGAGGATTTGGTGGTGGTGTACGTGAACCGTTCATTTTCCCAGACGATAGGCTACACCCTTGAAGATATCCCTACCGCCAATGATTGGTGGAAGAAGGCTTATCCTGATCCTGAGTATCGTGCACATGTAAAAAAGGAATGGGAAGAACTTAGCTTGGCCAATCTGGATAAGGCTGCTATTTCCGTAAAAGCCAAAGTAAGAACTAAGGACGGGCGTGATAGATGGTACGAAGTAAGTGCCAACCTATGGGACCGGTATCAGGCCGTGACGTTGGTAGATGTGCACGATTTGGAGCTGCGGAACCAGCAACTCACCGCCCTCAATACGGCAAAAGATAATCTACTTTCTGTACTGTCTCATGATGTGCGGGGACCTCTGAAACGGATACATTCCATGATGGACATGTTCCAGAAGGATTACGTTTCGAAAGAAGAACTGCTGGATCAGCTAGGGAATATTGGGCAGGAGGTAGGGTACGCACTACAGACTATTGAGCAGACGATGGATTGGGTGCAGCATGATAAGGCAGAAAGTGAGGAGCGAATTACCAGCGTAGATATGGAACCCCTGCTGGAGCGAGTGTTAGCCTCACATATTTTTTTGGCTGAACGAAAACAGATTCACCTGGAAACTGCGTGTGAGCCAGCTCAGCTAGAAATTGATCCTGAGGTCGTAAGAATTATGATTCGCAACTTGGTGAATAACGCCATAAAATTCACCCCCCGAGGCGGCACGGTTACTTTATCAAACCGTATGGTGGATGCGGGCTTGGAGGTGACGGTGAAAGATACTGGAACGGGGTTGTCTAAGGAGCAGATTGAGGAGATTCTGGAAAAACCAGGATATAGTGCGTTAGGTACAGAAAATGAATCGGGTACCGGAGTTGGGTTGTCAATTGTTACGAGTTTGGCAAACAAGCACCATATACAGCTTTCTATTCACAGTACATTAGAGGAAGGGTCTGCCTTTACTCTATTATTCCCCAAAAAATAGTATTCTCGTTTTTTGGCATCTGTTTTTGCATAGCAAACGCCCATGCAGCGGAATAAATCCTTCTTATTGCTATTCGCCCTTTGGGCTAGCAAGGTTTCGGTATATGCCGGCCCGTCCCACAATGCTTCCCCTTCGGTATGTGAAAGAGCCTCGGCCATTCTTTTCAGTGTAGAACAGTTTCATTGGTCGCCGGTGGCATTTGACGATAGTCTATCCTCTCGTGTATTCCAGCTATGGATAGAAGGGCTAGATCCGCTGGGTGAGTATTTTACCCGTGCCTCTATGGTCGCCTTTGAGGGACTTAGTGCCGATTTGGTGAGCCGTTTACGGGCGGGGGATTGTGGTTTTGTTGATGATATGGCGGCTTATCTATCAGAACGGTTAGTGGCCACCCTCCGACTTACCCAACAGTTGACTTCGTATCCGCTGGACTACCAGCGGGAAGATTTTCTTACCAGTATATCGAGCTACCACCTCAATGCGGATTCAGCCTTTTGGGCAGACCGCTGGCGACGGCGTACGAAGAGTCAGGTACTAGATCAGGTATACTGGTGGCGTGATACGCTAGAGATGTCAGAGGAGGCCCTTTATGTTGCTTTTCTTGCTGAAGAACCACAATGGCGCAACCAATGGCTGGCGCAAAAGCAATGTAGGCTAGAGCGGATGGCTCAACCTGATAATATCCGGGAGCAAGTATCGGAGACGTTGCTACAAGCTCTCGCCCAGGCCTTCGATCCGCATACGGTATATTTTTCACCCCAAGAGCGTCAGGCTTTCGAAGATATGCTTACCCCTGACAGCCGCTCCTTTGGCCTTGAATTGGGTAAGAATCGGCAAGGAAGTTGGGTGATTGAGTACCTGTTGCCAGGTGGTTCGGCCTTAGGCTCAGGGCTGTTGGAGGAGGAAGATGAAGTGCTGGAAGTTCAGCTGGGCAAGAACCCTACTCTAGATTTGGGATGTATGGAGGAAGCAGAAGTTGCCTATGCTTTGGTAGTTACGGAGGAGGATTCTGCCCGGATCAAGGTGCGTAAGCCGGAAGGCGCCGTGGTAGAAGTCACCTTGGAGCGAGGGCACTTGCGCTTGCAGGAAACCACCATGGAGGCCTATTTGCTGAAAGGAAATACCCAAGTAGGCTATATCCGGTTGCCTAGCTTTTATACCAGTTATGAGAACGAGGACCTGCAAGGCTGTGCGGAGGATGTTTCTCGGGAAGTAATCCGACTGCAAAGCGAAGGGATGGAAGGACTTGTTTTGGATCTGCGCGATAACGGTGGAGGATCCTTGCAAGAGGCGCTTAGCCTGGCCGGTATTTTCATCAATTATGGGCCCCTCACCCTGGAAACTGGAAGAGGGACCGAGCCTGTTACTTTGCGTGATTGGCACCGGGGTACCATCTTTCAGGGGCCGGTTGTCGTGCTAGTGAACGGAGGTAGTGCTTCTGCTAGTGAAATTTTAGCGGCCACGCTACAAGATTGGAACAAGGCCCTGATTGTAGGGTCTCCTACATACGGCAAGGCTACGGGCCAGGTAATTGTGCCCGCTGGAGTGGCTCCTGATGATGGGTCCTCTTACCTGCGCCAGCTAGTAGATGGCGAAATGGGTTTTCTGAAGGTAACGGCGAGCGCCTTTTTCCGCTTAAATGGTGAGGCCTATCAAGTGCAGGGAGTCCTACCCGATATAGTGATTGCTCACCCATGGGACAGTCTTTATCCCAAAGAACGAGAGGATGTCTATGCCTTGGATACTCGACACGTAGATAAGCAGGTGTATTTCACTCCACTAAGTATGCCACGCGAATCGCTGGTAGCCCAAAGTAAAAAGCGGATACATGGAGATAGCACGTTCAACCTATGGGCGCAATATGCCCGAGAGGTGGGTGAGAGTACGGCAGTTGGTACCCGGTCCCCTTTACGCTGGCCTGATTTTCTTGCCAGTGAAAGCAAATGGATAAAGCTCTTTTCGGATATCGAAAAATCAATGGGTTTAGAAAATGAACATTTTTCGGTGGAGAACCTGAAACCGATTCAGCGAAAGGTATCTTTAGATGAGAGGCTAGCCGGCCAAAATGCGCTTGCCCGCCGTCGGATACAGGAAGACCCCGTATTGGGTGAAGCCTATTGGGTTATTGAGGATTGGCTGGGCCTGGAGTCCAAATGAGCTACAACAAACTCACCACATTATGAGAGCACCATTACTTACGTATGCATTTCTTGTTCTTACTATTCCTAGTGCCTTCGGTCAGTCTGCTGGGGAGTACATGAGCCAGGTAGGAGCCGACTACGAAACCATTACCAAAGATGCCTGGGCGTATATCCGTACTGCTGCCAGGGGCCGCAGTGCCCGCCGGATAGACAATCGCCGTAGAGAGCTGCTAAAAACTATTAGCGCCTCTCAGATGCGTCTAAGCAAGGTGCCTGGATACGAGGGTGATATTACCTTTCGCGATGCAGTGCTGGACTACCTCAAGGTGTATTATGCGGTGCTCAACGATGATTATGCCAAAATCATGGACTTGGAAGAGGTAGCCGAGCAGTCTTACGATGCCATGGAAGCCTATTTGTTAGCGGAAGAGATTGCTCAGGAAAGATTGCATGATGCCTTTGATGTGCTAGACTCTACACAGCGGACGTTTGCCACCGCCCACAACGTGAGCTTGATTGAGGGGGAGGATAAAACCTCTACTAAGCTAAGAAAGGCCTCAGAAGCCAGCGCCTACCAGCACCGGATATTTCTGCTATTCTTTAAGGCGTACCATCAGGAGCAATATTTTCTGGCGGCCCTGCAGGAAGGTAACCTTACCAATTTGCAACAAAGCCGTTCTGCTATGCTTGCTTTTGCCGAAGAGGGCATCAGCCAGCTAGAAACCGTGCCGAGATTCAACAACGACCTGTCCTTGAAGAAGGCAGGCTTAGAAGCCTTGCAGTTTTTTAAATCGGAGGCAGGTCCTTCGGGTGATGGATTGGTGAACTATTTTTTGGCCAAGCAAGAATTTGATGAAATCAAGGCGCTTTTTGATGAAACGCCCAGCCGTAACCGGACCCGCGAACTGGTCAATGAGTACAATACCGCAGTAGATGAGCTGAACAAGGCCTCAGCTACATTCAATGAATCCATTGAGGTTTTTAATCAACGAAGAAAGCAAGTGATTACCCGGTGGGAGAAGGCCACGGAGAAGTTCTACGATACGCACGTGCCTCGCTAGTCCACATAGAGGCTCGATTGAGTTTGTTGCCCGCCATTCCCATTGGGTGTATTGGGCTCGTTTCTGTTTCACTCTTATGCCATTCGTTAGGCTCGGAGAGTTGATGGTTTGCCAGGACGGGGATAAGCTAATTTTAGGAAGGCAGTAGTTCAGCAAGACTGAACTTTAGAATGCCCTTTGTATTCATGCTATGAGAAGGCTATAAACAAGAAAAGCCCACCAATCGGCGGGCTTTGTGTATGACTGAAATATTGACTTCGTACTAAGAAAAATTAGTACAGAGCGTTAAGTGCAGTACGGTCATTAGCATTGAACTCACCATCAACACCGCTGTTGAAACAAGCCAACATGAGAGAAGTAGGATCGTAACCTGAAGGAGTTCCTGAGATGTAGATAGCACCTACACCAGCAGAACCCTCGTTGGTGTTCTGACCACAAGACTGACGGCTGAAGTAGTCCGTGTGGCGGAAGCCCAAGCAGTGACCAATTTCATGACCCATTACGTGTTCAACCACGTTGGTGTTGTAAGAACCGTTCATCAGGCCGTCGAATACCTGTACGAACTGGTAAGGATCGCCACCAGAAGGGAAGCCAGCAGAACCACCAGCACCACCACTGGGAGCATATACCACGATGTCGTATGCTTGCCAGTTGCTAGTGAAGGTAAGAGTGAAAGACAAATCTAAGTTCAGAGCGTTGTAATTGTTGATAGCCCACTGCAGTCCAGAACGTCCTTGACTGTTCAAATCAAGACCGCTACCGTAATTAGCCAATCCACACACATCAATTCTACGGGGCAAACCAGTTACCAAGTTGCTAGTGCGGTAGTGCTCAGCACCAGGAATCTCCTCAGAAGGAGCTAAGTCAAATACTTGATCGTTAGAGATAAATACATCTCCACCAACCATGTAACCTTTACGAAGACCAGCAATGGGATCTTCCGATTCGTATTTTACGATGTCGGCAGTGTTAAAACCGGCTTGGTCAAATGCAGCTAAAACGTCGGGTGCGATGTCGGCCTCTTGTACATTAACATCATCGGGCATACAAGAAGATGCAGCCAATAGGGTAGCAGCAAGAGCTACCGCTGAAAAGCGTTTCACTTTCATGTTAAATAGTATTTAGGTTTACAGTTGCTCAAATATTGGGTGTGTTTGTCACTTTTCCAAACTTTCTTCGTTTTGGCTCTGAAAAATTTCTTCTTTTTTTTCGAAACATAGCCTGAAAGAAGTTTTAAGCCGGATCTGCTGAAATTTTTCACTAACGCAATTGTGTTGCATTAAAATAGTGCAAAAATTTCTGCAACAGTGTTGCAAGTGAATGGATTTTGTACCCGGAAAAACCCCTTTCTGTCTTATGAATCAGCTTGTTCGTCGATGGTAATGGCTTGTTTATGTTTTGATGAACAATATCCACCTTGGTAGAGTCCTACTTTTTTTAGGTGTAATATGGAGTTAGTGAAGTATTTTCTGGTGCTTTTGTCATTTAAAATAGACAAAATGGAATTCGATGTAAGACAATTCACTGGATTCTAGGAGTAAAATAGGAATGCTAAAAATATAACTATTTCAAGGTGGGGGGTGCTCGATATTCTACGACCTGGGGAGTGCCTTTTTTAGCTGAATGTTTTATTGCACGGAAGAAAAGGAAGGCAAAAAAAGAAAGCCTGTTGCGAAACAGGCTTTCCGTTAATAACGAATGTTGTATTGCGATGATCTAGTTTCGCCGATGGATATCGGCAGCGCCACTGGTGCGCACATTGTTAGTCTTAGGATTACCCCAATAGGTGATATCGCTAGCGCCAGATGCACTGCCTTCAAAGTTATCCTTAACTACAATGCTGATGTCTGAAGAGCCGCCGGCATTCGCAATGCAGTCATTTACAGTAAGCCCCTTTCCTACAAAGTCAGAAGACCCGCCAGTATCTACATCCA
>DMST01000116.1:6636-11504 GCA_003454975.1 Cytophagales bacterium
TATCTACATCCAGTGAGGTGCCTTCACCGGCTAGCTCTATATCGCTAGATCCGGAGGTTCTGGCGCGAATATCCTCTGCCGTGAGGTCCTTCACCACGATGTCTGAAGAACCCGAGGTAGATACTCGTAGGTCACCCACGCTCAGGGCATGCGACTTGGCTACTATATCCGAGGAGCCTGAAGCTTCTAACTCGAAATCGCCAGCTTCAATGTCCGACTCTAGAATAATGTCTGAAGAACCAGAAGATTCAATGGCATTCAGTTCAGTGGCGGTTACGTATACTTTGGCCGTAATGTCTCGCATGTTCCAAGATCCTTTTTCGAACCCCACAACCAAGGTGTTGCCTTTTACCTCTACGGTAATCTTCTCAATGATATTGTCGTCGGCTTTCACCATTACCGATTGGCTTGAGCCCTGCGACAGGTACACGTCTAAGAAGCTTTCTACCCGGACCGCAGAGAAATCACTTACGTCTCGGGTTTCTTCTAGTATGTTGCCACTACCTGTTTGGAAGCCCATGGCTTCGCAGCTAAATAGTGCAATGAGTACGAAGGCACTAAGTGCCTGACGAATAGGGGATGTGAAGAGTTGTTTCATGGTATTTGACCTTTTTTGTTGTTACATGTAAAATAAAAAATCCCATGTATAGATTGACATGGGATGGATAAGGTTGCACCTTTTTTAGGAAAAATATTTAGGTGCGAAGCTTTACAGTAATGGCAATTAGCAGCAGTTGTCAGCCGGAGGGTCTTGATGTTGGGCAAAAAAGTGGGAAAAATAGTGCTCTACCAACCGCCAGTTTTCACTGTTGATGCAATAGTTGAGTCGAGTGCCCTCTACGGTTCCTTTCAGCAGGTTGGCTTTCTTTAGTTCAGTAAGGTGCTGCGATATAGTGGGCTGAGCCAAGCCTAATTCATCTACCAGATCGGAATTGATGCATTGTTTGGTATTAATGAGGTGCTCTAGAATGGCAATCCGGGCAGGGTGGGCTAGGGCTTTGGCCAGGGAAGACAATTCAAGTTGGTCTTCGGTATAATTGAGTGATTTAGTTGCTCCCATAGAATTTCAAAAATAAGGCAGGGGCGAAGGAATAGGAAGATTATCACGTTAAGTTAATGTGTACTAAAACTTACCATTAGAATCCTTTGGGGTTGCTTCTCATAGTATGGATATTGGTTCCACTATGGGTTTACTTGATCAACAATTTGGTAAAGGCGGGGTGATTGTCACAAAGGTGGATGACCTGATTAATTGGGCAAGGCTTTCTTCGCTTTGGCCTATGGGATTTGGTCTGGCTTGTTGTGCTATCGAAATGATGAGCACCTACGCTTCTGGTTATGATCTAGACCGGATAGGGGTATTTCCTCGAAACTCTCCTCGCCAATCGGATGTGATGATTGTGGCGGGTACGGTGACTTTTAAAATGGCCGACCGGATACGCCGGCTCTATGAGCAAATGGCGGAGCCCCGGTACGTGATCAGTATGGGGAGCTGTAGCAACTGCGGAGGCCCTTACTGGCAGCACGGCTACCATGTAGTAAAGGGAGTAGACCGCATTATCCCAGTAGATGTGTTTGTGCCAGGATGCCCACCCAGGCCGGAGGCGCTGATCGGTGGATTTCTGAAACTGCAAGAAAAGATACGCAAGGAGAGTTTGATGGAACCTACCGCCCTCAAGCGTTTTATGGAAGAGAAAGAGACCGCCTAGGTATTCTTAATCTGTTTTTTTATCTAGACCTATCACTTAACCTAAATTATCCACATCATTCATGGAAAAACTACGTGCAATCCTAGACCAAATCCAGACGGCATTAGTAGCGTTCTTCTCCGTCCTTCGCATTACTTGGTTCATAGCGCTGTTTCATACGGTGGCCTTTGCCGCCTTTACGGGAGTGAGCCAAACGCAGGATATTTTGCAGGCATTGGTAGATCGAGATCCCGATTTTTTTCCATGGCCCACCGTTTTTCTGCTGCTTTTCATGGCTACCTGGTGTATCACTAGCTGGTACAGTGCGCGCATCATCCTCATTCTGCTGCCCCGCCGTACGGATGCGCCCGAACGGCTCATGCTCTTTTTCGAAACCTGGTTGCCCCGCGTTTATGGTATCACTCCGGTTTTGATTCTGGCGTATGCTATGCCACACACCCATTCTGGCAGTATCTCCACCATCGAATGGCTCGTCCTTGGTTTTGGGGTGGTTTTCCTGGTTTGGGTGATATTTAGGAAGCGCTCTATCTCTCTTGCCGAACGTTTTGAAGCCCGGGCGCTTCGCTTCAATGACCTGGATAACCTCACGCGTTGGGTAACCTACGTGGCTATCCTGCTTTCGGTATTGGCATTGATCATATTCATCATGCGTGCCCCCGGCAGTTTTGTGGCTCAAGCCATTGGTACCCCAGCCATCTTGTTGCTCTTTTTTACCACCTGGACGGTGTTCTTTATGATCATCTCCTACCAAGATCAGCGGACCCGTATTCCCATAACTATTTTACTGCTCATTTACGCCGGTTGGTTTACAGGGAATTTTAATGACGGGCATTATATCCGTTTGGTAGAGGACCAGCCGCTGGATAAAGACGAGAATCCCGAGCTGTATTTGGAGGAGCACATCCAGAACTGGATTGGATACCGCAAGGACATAGATAAGGGCTGGGGAGACAGCACGGTAGACAAGTATCCTATCATTTTTATCTCCGCCGAAGGTGGGGGCATTCGTTCCTCCTACTGGACGGCGCAGGTACTTAGCCAGCTAGAGGTGCACCTGCCAGGATTTTCCCAACACATATACAGTATGAGCGGGGTCTCTGGCGGTAGCCTGGGGGTTTCTACGTACGCCTGCCTCATGCACGATATGCCCGATTTGGTGCAAGGAGAGCACTGGCGAGATAGCCTGGCACCGAAGGCTCAGCAATTTTTGCAGCATGATTTTCTTTCACCAGTAGGGGGCGCCTTGTTGTATCCCACGCTATTGGCCAAGGCTATTCCGGCTCCCATTCCCTATTTTGATCGTTCGCGATGGCTGGAAGATGCCTGGAGCAGAGCCTACGCTAAGGTGATGGGCGGGAGGAAAACATTTGACAAAGGGGTGGTGGAGCTCTGGAAGGATAGCTTATATAATGTGCCAGCGTTGTTCCTCAATTCCTCAAGAATAGAAACGGGGCAGTGGCTGATTAGTAGCCAGCTTGATCTGGAGACCAAAGAATTTGCTAATGATGTGGACTTGGTAGATACGGTGGGGTACGATGTACCAGTGAAGACGGCTACCCTTATGAGTGCCCGATTTCCTATTGTGTCACCTCCCGGATTTGTCCCTCGTGATAACGAAGGCTCTTTTGAGTTGGAGTGGACCCACGGCGTAGATGGCGGTTTCCTGGATAATAGCGGTCTGGAAACTACCATGAAAGTGGTGGCTAGTGCCAACCGGGCCATCGAGCGCTTTCGCAACAATCCTGAGGATAGTGCTGATGCACAAAAGTTGTATCCGGTGGTCATCATGATTAAGAATACTACTCCCCGCGATTTTGACCCAGCGCCAATCGGGACGGGATATGAGCTGCTGGCACCCTTGGATGCGGTGTCTAACGGACAATTGATGGGAATTTATACTGAGCTGCTCAGTGTGGAGTCATTTTTCAATAGCTCCGAAATACCGGGTAGTTTATTCCTGTTTCAGTTAGACAACCCGGTAGGGTCCATTCCTTTGGGTTGGTTCCTTTCAGAAATCTCCCAAGCCAGTATGAACGAACAGGCTGAATGGATTATACACCCGCATGAGGCAGACAGTATGTCCGTAATTAATCACCAGCAGTTTGATTCGCTTCGCAGCTTTATGCCTTTGTTTGTGGAATGATCCCTGAAACGTGAGCCCAAAAAAGAAGGCTGCTCCTTGCGGGGCAGCCTTCTGTATTTCAGAGGAGCGGAGGGCTAGCCCAGCTTCGCCAGGATACCGTTGAAGGTCTCGCTAGGGCGCATGGCTTTGGATGCCAACTCGTCGTTGGGGTGGAAATAGCCACCTACATCGGTAGGTTGACCCTGCACCGCATTCAGCTCATCCACAATTTGTTGCTCATGGTCCGTCAGCTCCTTAGCTATATCCGTAAAAGCGGCTTTCAGCTCGGCGTCCTGGTCTTGGCCAGCCAATGCTTGAGCCCAGTACATGGCCAAGTAGAAGTGACTACCGCGGTTGTCTAGCTGATTTACCTTACGCAAGGGAGACTTGCCGTTGTCTAGTACCTGGCCGGTGGCTGCATCCAGCGTATCGGCTAGTACTTGAGCCTTGCCGTTGTTGGTCAGGTTTGCCAGGTGCTCCAAAGAGACTGCCAGCGCGAGGAATTCACCAAGAGAATCCCAACGCAGGTGGTTTTCTGCCTCAAATTGCTGTACGTGTTTGGGGGCAGAACCTCCGGCACCGGTCTCGAACAAGCCGCCGCCTTTCATCAAAGGCACGATGGATAGCATTTTGGCACTGGTGCCCAGCTCTAGAATCGGGAAAAGGTCGGTGAGGTAGTCACGCAATACGTTTCCGGTAACGGAGATGGTGTCCTTGCCTTCTTTGATTCGCTCCAGAGAGAAGCGTGTAGCTTCTACCGGAGACAGAATGTGCAGCTCCAGGCCATCAGTATCATGATCTTTCAGGTAGGTGTTTACCTTCTCAATCAGCTGTGCATCATGGCCACGTTCTTTGTTCAGCCAGAATACCGCTGGAGAACCGGTAGCACGGGCCCGGCTTACGGCTAGCTTCACCCAGTCTTGGATGGGGGCATCCTTTACTTGGCACATCCGCCAGATGTCGCCCTCGGCCACTGTATGCTCAATGAGCGCGGTGCCCTGGCTGTCTACCACGCGTACCGTACCGGCAGCGGGCAT
>DMST01000116.1:11558-13245 GCA_003454975.1 Cytophagales bacterium
GCATTTCGAAAGTTTGGTCGTGCGAGCCGTACTCTTCAGCCTTCTTAGCCATCAGGCCTACATTGGGTACACTACCCATGGTGGCAGGATTGAAGGCACCGTTTTTCTTACAGAAATCGATGGTCTCCTGATATACTCCTGCATAGCTACGGTCAGGAATGATCGCTTTGGTATCGGCCGTGCCACCATCAGGCCCCCATACCATACCCGAGTTACGGATCATGGCGGGCATAGATGCGTCAATAATCACGTCTGAGGGCACGTGTAGGTTGGTGATGCCCTTGTCAGAGTTTACCATGCTGAGTGCAGGGCGTGATTCGTATACGGCTTGCAGATCCGCCTCGATCTCCGAACGCTTGGCATCGTCCAGGCTCTGTATTTTAGTGTACACATCGCCCAGGCCGTTGTTGGCATTCACACCTAGTTGGGCGAATGTTTCCCCGTGCTTTTCAAACACATCTTGGTAGTAAATCTCCACTGCGTGGCCGAAGATGATGGGGTCAGATACCTTCATCATGGTGGCTTTCATGTGCAGTGACAGCAGCACGCCTTGCGCTTTGGCCTCATCAATTTCCTTTGCCAGGAAGCTACGCAGGGCCTCGCGGCTCATAAATGTAGCGTCGATTACCTCACCAGCTTCCAGACTTACTTTTTCCTTCAGTATGGTGGTATTACCGTCGGCTGCGGTTAGCTCAATTCGTACATCGGTAGCCTCACCAACGGTCACCGATTTTTCGTTGCCAAAAAAGTCATCGCCGCCCATGCTGGCTACGTGGGTTTGGCTGTCGCCAGACCACTCACCCATGGAGTGTGGGTTCTTTTTGGCGTACTCTTTCACGGCGCGAGGAGCACGACGGTCAGAGTTGCCTTCCCGCAATACGGGGTTCACAGCGCTACCCTTCACTTTGTCATAGCGGGCACGAATTTCTTTTTCCTCGTCAGTCTTGGGGTCTTCTGGGAAATCAGGCAGGGCGTATCCCTGGCCTTGCAGTTCTTTTACCGCCCCCTGGATCTGAGGAATGGAAGCACTGATATTGGGTAGTTTGATGATGTTGGCTTCGAGGAACTGGGTGAGCCCACCTAGCTCTGCCAAGTGATCACCAATTCGCTGCTCTTCCGTGAGGTACTCGGGAAAGTGTGCGATGATACGCCCGGCAAGGCTGATGTCACGAGTTTCTAGGGCTACGCCGGCGGTGGTAGCAAAGGCATTTACGATCGGTAGCAACGAATAGGTAGCCAGGGCTGGTGCCTCATCCGTTTTCGTGTAAATTATTTTTGATGTGTCTGCCATGATATGGAAACAGGGATTGTACAGCGGCCAATCCGCAAAATGGCCACTGATTTTTTATTTGATATTGGAAAAACTTAGTATCCGTTTTCAGGGCCGGAAAGGTACAAAATATCCTTTGGTTTCCTGATTGAGAATAGTACTTGGTGGGGTAGACTATAGAGCACAAAAAAGTCGGCACTGCAAGATGCCGACTTTCCAAAATAAATCAGGTAAGGAGCCCTATTCTTGATCTTCGTCTTCAGCGGTTTCTTCTCCCACGGGGCCAGGTTTGGGAGGAGCGCTGGGCAATACCCGGTCGGCAATAGCCCATTGGAAGTCATTTGACAATAGATTCTTGAATATGGGATTATCAAATCCAAGGGAATCCAATGAATTGGGCCCATGCTTTACCAGATA
>DMST01000116.1:13303-103645 GCA_003454975.1 Cytophagales bacterium
CTTTACCAGATAGGAAGATATATTGGTTTGAAGTGGCTCGGGCAGGGCATTGCTTTGTGTCGTACTATGTGGAAAAGCTCCTCGAATATGGCAGTTTCTACAGTTGGTTTCTATAGGGTGAGCAGCTGCCAATTCGATATAGGGGTTGTAAGCGACTGGCCAATCACCCGCTTTTTGACCTGGGCTAAAGTTATCTGATCGTTGTTCTCTCACCGTTTGCCCATACGTAGAGATCAACTGATAATTTCTCATTGCCGTTGTATCTACCCCCTTGGCAGCCACCGTCTCGAGAACTTCTTTGGAAGGTCCGCCCATATAGTCTCTAGGATATGTGCCACCTGTGCCGTTATCCCACCAGACTGACTGAAAAGTCCAATCATTGCCATTGTCGAGTTCCTTAGTGATAATGTGCATGGCCACCAATACTAGATAATCTCCCGCATTGAAGTCCTCATTATATATCCAGTTTGAGGATTGATTTATAATGGCTTTGTCTACGCAATCCATATTGTCCCAGATGTCTTTTGTGATGTGAAAGCTGAAGAATTCATCTATGCTGACAACTGGGGCATTATCAAATGTAGAATGTATGGAAGTCTTTTTGGATGAGTCTGTATAGACATCATATAAGAAAGGGACGGATGTGGTCTCTTCTACAGGAGTAGAGGTGGTGATGGCGACCGCTTGGTTCCACAACGTTTTTATTTCGGGCCCAATGTATTTATTCACCATCGTGTCAATAGGAGGGCAATTGCTATTGTCATAGCAAGGTGCCTGGAATATGGGTAGGGGGGTATATCCTGATGCCTTTACCGGCCATAACATGGGTTTCAGTACAATCGAGGTTTCGGGGAATGGAGGGATGTATGGCATTTCTTTCCCCGCGTTGGTTGAGTCTACCAACATTTTTTTCAACACCTCAAAGTCATATAGCCCCTTGTTTCTAATCCAATCATAGGAAGATTTATCGTACACGACTCCGGCAATTAGTACATCTCCATTATTCTGAAAGATTTTTCCATTTCCTCCACGCCCCAGCGTGTCACAGTTCTCCTTTTGACCAGATAATTTGCATGAAATAGAAGGGATAACGTACGTTGGTGGTGTGGTATTAATGGAATCTCTAGGAGAAAAATTAGACGTCTCCAGGAAGTTGAGTTCTTGAGCTTTGGTGCCCGCTGAAGCAAAATTGGATTCCAGGGCTGACCCTAAACCTGAAGGGTTTTCTACCTTAGTAAAGGCTTGAGTAGCGGTGGGCCATGTTAAATAAATCCAGGGGAGCCCTTTATTAGCTTCCAGAGCGGGTTTTGTCATTAAGCCGGCAAACAGCTTCCAGCCGTGGTCGCGCTGGGTGCCTCCTTTCTTATGGGCAACAGGTATGCTGTAATTAGGGTAATCGAATACTTTTTTGTCGCCGGGAAAAGGCTCAATATTCGCTAGATCAATGCCGTAGTCATTTGAACAAGTAGCCACCATTGGGTTTTCCTCCTCCTCTTCTTGTGAAGCTTCGTTGGAGGTGCACCCCCCAAGGAATATAAAGGCAAGAAGGGTAAAGATTAAGTGGCTCCACCTTGTAGAGCGACGGTAATGTAAATTGATAAAATGGGTCATAAGAGTAGTTTGGTTAGTTTGTACTACAAATTAGGGATTTGTCTAAGATTCTCACACAATGCCATTTTTATATATGAAGGGACGTGAATGAAGGGATTTCGGTGATTAGGTGATTTGTGCCTTTTCTAGGTTTCCTTGCAGAGAAGTTCGTGCCTATCTTCGCATCTGAATCTTCGGGGCCGTTGTCTAATAGGCCTGTATCATCATTAGTTCTCCAAGTATTTCTATGGATCGTACTCCTACTCCTCCTGTAGCGGAAAAACGTCCGCACCACATGACTCACCATGGTATAACACGTACCGATGAGTACTACTGGCTCAATCAACGCGAAGACGAGCAAGTGTTGGCCTATTTGCGAGCTGAGAATGAGTACAAGGAAGCCGTGATGCAACCCCTACAGGGGCTGCAAGAGGCTCTCTTTGATGAGCTCAAGGGGCGGATCAAAGAGAATGATGAGACGGTGCCTTATAAGTTAGATGAATACTGGTACTACGTACGGTTTGTAGAGGGGGGTGAATACCCCATCTATTGCCGGAAAGAAGGCTCCTTAGATGCGGAAGAGGAGGTGGTGGCCAATGGCAACGAACTGGCCAAAGGGCATAGCTACTTCGAGATGACCACCCAGGTGAGTCCAGATCATAAGCTGGTGGCTATTCCCATGGATACGGTAGGTCGCCGTATTTATGATGTAAAGATCAAGAACCTGGAAACGGGGGAGTTCTTGCCCGATGTGATTAAGGGGGTAACTAACAATGTGGCTTGGGCCAATGACAGCCAGACCCTTTTTTACACCAGTCAGGATGCAGAAACGCTGCGGAACGATAAAATCTATCGGCACGCCCTGGGCTCTACCCAAGAGGATGAGTTGGTATTCGATGAAAAGGACGATACCTATAATACTGGGGTATACAGAACCAAGAGCCGCCGTTTCCTCATGATCGGGAGCTTCAGCACGGTTGCCATGGAGTTCCAGTACTTAGATGCAGATACTCCTGATGGAGAGTTTACGGTAATTGCCCCTCGTAAGCGGGACCACTTGTATTATCCTGATCATGCTGGAGACCATTTTTACATCCGTACCAATGATGACGCCCAAGCTCCTAACTTCCAATTGGTGAAGGCTCCCATTCAGGGCGATAGCCAAAGCCAATGGGAGGTAGTGATTCCTCACCGAAAGGATGTATTTCTGGAATCTATCGAGCTGTTTCAGGATTATTTGGTATTAGAAGAACGCAAGGAAGGGTTGATTCAGCTGTTAGTCCGTCGGTGGGACTCAGGTGAGGAGCACTATGTGGAGTTTGGCGAACCCGCCTATGTAGCTGGTGCCATCAACAACATGGAGTTCAATACCTCCACATTGCGGTACAACTACCAGTCGTTGACTACCCCCTCTTCTACCTTTGACTATGATATGGGCACCCGGGCAAAGGACCAGAAGAAGGAGCAAGAAATTCTAGGAGGATTCGACAAGAAGAACTACACCACGGAGCGGCATTTTGCTAAGGTAACGGATGGCACGTTGGTACCCATCTCCTTAGTATACCGGACAGAATTGCGCAAGGAAGGAAAGAACCCATGTTTGGTATATGCCTACGGTAGCTACGGCTACAGCATGGAGCCCTATTTCCGTTCCAGTATTGTGAGCTTGCTGGATCGGGGTTTTGTGTATGCCATTGCGCACATACGTGGCGGTCAGGAAATGGGCCGGCACTGGTACGACGAAGGAAAGCTGTTGAAGAAAAAGAACACCTTCACTGACTTCGTAGATTGTACGGAGTTTCTGATAGAGAAAGGGATAGCCGATGCTGACCAGACCTTCGCCATGGGTGGCAGTGCCGGAGGGCTCCTGATGGGGGCGGTGATCAATTTGCGGCCCGACTTATATAAAGGTGTGGTGGCTGCCGTACCTTTTGTGGATGTAGTAACTACCATGCTGGACGACAGTATACCGTTGACTACCGGGGAATACGATGAATGGGGAAACCCCAATACGAAGGAATACTACGAATACATGCTGTCCTACTCGCCGTACGATCAGGTAGGAGAAAAGGAGTATCCCAACTTGCTCATCACCACCGGGCTACACGATAGCCAGGTGCAGTACTGGGAGCCTGCCAAGTGGACGGCCAGGCTGCGGGATTTGAAGACGGGCGATAACTTGTTGCTGATGCATACGAATATGGAGGCAGGCCATGGAGGAGCCTCTGGTCGGTTTGAGCAGTTCAAGGAAACGGCCATGGAATTCGCTTTTATGCTCGATCTCGTAGGTATTACAAAATAATAGACTCAAACGGTCATGGTTTCTGGTCAAATCAGGAACCATGACTCCCTCCAATTCGTACTTTTGAGTATCTATTCAGTATAACAATTTTATTAGCATGAAAAATCTCACCAGAGCGCTGCTCCCTGTTTTTGCAGCCGCCATCATTAGTTGTGATCCTGTAGATGACAACGGAGTTCCTGAAAGTTTATCGGTTTCTTTGGATGATACCAACGTTGCATTGGGGCAGTTGGTACAGGTAGACGACTACCTGTTCTCCTTCGATATTCAATACCGGAAGGACCTTGTCGTAAGTTTCCAGCCAGAAGACGGTTCTGTCACCTACGAAGACCAGTTGATCGAGGGATCGAGAAACGGAATGTCCACCGTTGTTTTGGATGCACAAACGCATTCCACCTTGGTTACTTTGTCACGTGCCAATAACGGTACAGAAGTGTTCAGCTTCTGGGTAAACGGTCCCTTCAATAGGGAAGAAGCTGAGGAGGCTATCGAGGACTTGAGTAGCTCTTTTGCCCAGGACATCATTGCCATGCTGCAAAGCGACGGTATCAATGCTATCCAAAATCTGGCAGACCTGGGTACCCTGGAAGGCCGGTCAGAAGGCCTGCAGGACATCCAAGGCTTGCCACAGCTAAAACAAAAGGGTTGGCAAGGCCTCAACCTGAAACAAAACTTCCGTCAGAAAGCGACCGATTGGAAAGCTGTATTTGACGTTCGGAACAACCCTCAACTCCAAAAGCACTTTCGTGGTGAAGACGATGGTCTGGAAGAGGTTCGGGGTTTACTAGAATGGGATGCCGACGCCCAAGACTTCGTCCTTGCGGATGAAGCGTGGGATTATCTGGAAGTGCGCTTTCCTACGGATGGAAGTGCTACCAACAATGCCACTCTACGGGTAACTGAGCTATACTACGCTGATGAGGAAACGGACGGCACAGACGATATCATCCGAGTAGAGGCGGACCTGACCGTGGATGGTACAGCGGTAATCGATGCTTCATTACGCGCCTGGTCATCTGATGTTCAGTCAGGGTATACAGCAGACCTGTTCCTCTCTCCATTTACCATGAGCTCGGCGGCCTCGGTAGATTTGATTGCCTTGACAGCTCAATTTGAAGAAACCCTATCCCTCAACGATGAGGTGCTATTGGGGTCTGCTTTTTCCGCTGAGCTAGCCTTGGATCAATATGGCGATCCTTGGCCTACCCAAGTTACTGCTACGCAAAGAGTGCGCGAGTTGGGCGTAGAGGCGGTGGTAGATGTGACCTTGGCCGAAGCCTGGGATGGCGAATCCAATCCGGATGCTTTCGTAGAGGGCACCATGACATTGGCTGAACAGTATTTGGGTGATATCTATTGGGAGAAAACGTTCATTGAGGAGTGGGAAACAGAAGAATGGTACCCATACCTGCTATTGCCCAATGATGAAGTGGTGGATGTGGTCTCACTGCTGGAGGACGAAGTGCAGGAGGTAGAGGCTATTTTTGTAGCCGCTCTAGAAAACTGGTTCAATTAATCCCCTAGGTGTTTTCAGCAGGAGGGCATGCTACTCGGTAGTATGCCCTTTTTCTTTTATACCGCTCAATCGGGCAACGTAGGCGGCACCCACCAGTACAATCAAAAGTAAGATGCCGACTAGCTCGAAGGCCAGCAAATAGTCCGTCATCAAGGCTTTACCTATAGGTTTTACCGTGCCCTCTGTTGGGGTAGTAGATGCCTCGGCCCAATTCATGGAATGGATAGCGTATCCCAACCCCGCCAAAAAGAGGGTAGCTAGGCCGTATCCGGCCAACCGGTTGTGGGAGAGGCTCAGGATTTTCTGCCCTGACAACCGATTGGTCAGCATGACCCCAAATAGTACCAACACCACTACCCCGCCCACATATACCAATATTTGAGTGGCCCCCACAAAGTCGGCACCCAAGAATACATACAAAGCTGCCATGCCTAGTAGCGTAGCCATCAGGCCATAGGCTGCATAGAGTACATTTTTGGTGATGAGCAGAAACAACCCGCCACCCAAGGTCAGTGCCGCGAAGGCATAGAAAAGTGCTTGAGTTACACTCATTCGGAACCTTCACCTCCTTCCTTTTTGGGGGGAATGTTTGGCTTCCGGGTGGGCATCTTTGGTTTGAAGGTAGGCTTAGCGGTAGACTTTGTTCCAGCAGGCTTAGCCGCCTTTTGTGCCGCTTTCTCTGCTTGGTGTTTATCCCAAGCATCCTTCTTTTCGGTGATTTCGCCCTCGCTCATGGTGGCAAAGGGGAAATTATGCTCAGCGATATCGAACACGCTGAAGTCGTATTCCGGAGTCATGGTGAGGCATTCTGTAGGGCATACGGTAGTGCACAGCCCGCAGAAGCAGCACTTAGCCATGTCAATATCGAATTTGGCCGCATAGATTCGCTTGGTGGTACCGTCGGAGGTCTGCCCAATGGTTTCGGCAGAGCGAATGGGTTCAATATCAATGCAATTGACCGGGCAGACCTTTGCGCATTTATCGCACACAATACAGTCCTCTATCTCATTGTGCAGTTTGTACCGGCCGTGAGTAGGTACGGGCAATTCCTCTCGTGGATATTGTAGCGTTACCCGCCCGGTATCGTGCTGAAAATACTCGGAATCCTCAACTCCAATAGGGGGGCGCTTTTTGCGTGCCTCTGCCAAATGCCGGAAAGAAAGCTGTAGGCCTTTGCGCAAAGACGAAACAGCCTCAGATACGGCTCCCCAATAGCCACTATTTGCTCCTTTATTGCTCATAGTCCGTAACTCACCCAGTGTAGCCGCCACCAGGCGGTAAGAAATAACAAAATAAGACTCGCCGGAATCAAATACTTCCAGCAGAATACCAACAATTGGTCAACCCTCAATCGGGGATAGGTCCAGCGCACCCACATCTGCAAGTAAATTAAAGCCATAGCCTTGCTGATGATCCAGAAGGCCCCCCACAGTTGTCCGCTCCATGATCCGGGGGTACCTGTGGTCCAAGTATATAACTCCACTGAGCCTACGTTGGGCAGTGGGGAGTTCCAGCTACCCAAAAACAAGACGACGCCAAGTACCGATACCAGCAACATGACGCCGTATTCACTTAGCATAAATACCGCCCAGCGGAACCCACTGTATTCGGTATGGTATCCGCCAATGAGCTCACTTTCGGATTCAGGTAGATCGAAAGGAGCCCGATTGGCTTCGGCCAAAGAGGCAATGAAGAAGATCACAAACACCAACAGGAAAAGTGGCATTCGGAAGATGTTCCAAGTCAGGATTCCGCCTACTGCAGATATATCAATGCCTAACCCGGGTAAGCTGAACAGCCATTGGACTTGGTCAGGGTCCTGTGCAATTGGTACCGCGCTTTGCTGAAAGCTGATGGCCTGCAGGTCCATGGATTGGCAAAACACCACCACACACAGCACACTGAGCCCCAGGGGTATTTCATAAGAGACCAATTGGGATACCGAGCGCATGGCCCCATAGAGAGAAAACTTGCTGTTGGATCCCCAGCCTGCCATGAGAATGCCCAACACATCTAGCGAAACAATGGCTAGCAGAAAGAAAACACCAATCTCCAATTCTGCACCACCTAGCGTAGAGGTAAGGGGCAATACAGCAAAGGCAGTGAGAATGGCCGTAAAGAGTAATACGGGTGCCAGCAGAAACAAGCGGCGGTCGGCCGCTGTAGGCACAATGTCTTCCTTTAGGAGTAGCTTGATGATGTCGGCTGCTGTTTGTAACAGGCCATACCTACCCACCTCCATGGGCCCCATTCTGTCCTGAATGAAGGCAGATAACTTACGCTCGGCCCATACTGCCAAAAGCGCGAATACAATGAGGAATGGAAGAAAGAATAAAAAAGTAGTCATGGAATTGCATCTTCCCGCATACGAAAAATGAATATCCCTCTAAAAATGGAGTGTTTTGAATCGATAAGAAGGTAAAGGAAAGACAGAGAAGTCTATTTTTCCAAAGTATGTCGCTTGATTTTACCAAGTAGCTCCTCCGGATTGAAAGGTTTGGTGACAAAATCGTTCATCCCCACTTCAAAAACACGGTGCTTAGATCCCAATTGTACCGAAGCTGTGAGAGCAATGATGGGAATCTCATGCAGGTTGGTATGCCGCAAAGCCCTTATCCTCTTTGTTGCCGTAAATCCATCCATCTCGGGCATTTGTAAGTCCATCAGGATGAGATCAAACTCAGCAAATTCCACCTTTTTGAGGGCTTCTACACCGTTGTGAGCGGTGTCCATATTGGCATTCCACTTCCGTAAAAATTTTCGGATTACCATTTGGTTCACGGCATTGTCTTCCACTACCAGTACCCGAAGGCCTTCCAGATCTTCTTCGTTATTTACGGGTTTGGGGCTGGGTGCACTGTGGTTTAGGGTGCTGATGGGCAGGTTGAGTACGAAGGAGAATTCCGACCCCCGATCTTGTTGGCTTTTGACAGCTATCTTGCTGTCCATCAGTTCTAGCAGGCGCTTCACAATGGACAGGCCTAGCCCACTACCACCAAACTTACGGGTGGTACCGGTGTTCTCTTGCACAAACGACTCGAAGATTGCCTCTAGCTTATCCGGGGCAATGCCAATACCGGAATCCGCCACGGTATATTTTAGGGTCACCGACTCTTCATCTTCCTCCATGCTTTTCACCGATACTGTGATGGTACCCTTCTCGGTAAATTTGATGGCGTTGGACACCAAGTTGTATAGCACTTGGCTAATCCTCACCGGATCCCCAATTAGCTTCCGCGGAATACCCGGGTCTAGAAACGTGCGGAGCGTAAGCTTTTTCTGAAGAGCCTGATTCTGGAAACTACTCTTCAGGTTGAGGAGCAGTTCTTCCAGGTCAAATTCTACTTCCTCCAGAATGACCTTGCCGGCCTCAATTTTATTGAAATCCAGGATGTCATTGACCAAGCTCAGGAGGTTCTCAGCCGAAAGCTGTAGAATTCGCAAGTTCTCTTCTTGCTCCGGCTTGGGGTTGTCTTCAATCAGTAAGTGGGCCATGCCTATCACCGCATTCATAGGCGTACGGATTTCATGGCTCATCATACTCAGGAAATCCTCCTTGGCCTTGGCTGCTCCTTCGGCCCGTTTCCGTTCCTCTACCAACTCCTTCTCCTTTTCCTTGCGTTGGCGAATCTCCTCTTCCAGAAGGTGCGTATTCCGGCGCATTTCCTCCTCGGCGGTTTGCAAGTGGTTAAAGGCTTCGGTGAGGGTTCTTTCTTTCACCCGTAGTTCCTCGCTGGTTTTCTTTTGGCCCTTCAGTAACTCCAGAATGGTGCCTTCGTAGTTCCGGTTGATTTGCTGCAGAAACCAGATACTCCCAATAATCCCGATGCTAATCACTGCCATCACGACAGTATTAGAATAATACCGGGTGTCTGTAATAATTCCTAGTTGGATAGGATCTACCTCAAAGAAGCGGTGCAAAGGATCGAAGGAGAGTAAAGCCAATAAATTAAACACTACCGAAAAGACCATTTCCCTGCGTTCAGATAGGTCAAACAGAATCAACGGTATGACCAAGGGGAGTACCATGAGGAACTTAGGCATGAAGAACTGATAGATTTCTGCCTCCTCCGGGTTGATCCACTTATTGGTGATGCTGGTAGATAATATGATGATGGGCGGGACTATAGATATAGCTAGCCGGGTGAACAGATACTTACCCAGGTTATTAACAAAAGGGAACGATAATAAGGTGAGGGCCATTAGGCTGGCCATAAATACCCCTAAGCCATTTTCTACCAGTGCCAGAAACATAATGGCAATAATGGTGGCTAAGGTTGCACCTAGCAGGCTGATTCTGTTGGAGAGTAGGATCCGTCTGCGCAAAGCAAACTCCATCTCGTCATTAGTACCTAAGTAGGAGATGGTATTCCAGATTTGGGAAAGGAAACGGATCATGTTGGTTGCAAAAGAATCCTAATGCAGGAAGATATCCATTAAGAAAGCAAAATAGTTAAAAAAATGAAGCAGATAACCAGGGAAGCTGGATGTGTTCTTTTTCCTGTTCCCCCATTTCCCATACTCTTATCGTAATAGCCTTGTCTTTCCACGTAGGATAGGGGTTGTGAATTTGTCATCGAAAACGCCTACCACCGCTGGGAAGTTATAGTCTGATTGTTCGTGATAAGATCTCTTTATGTACTGTTACGCAAAGGGCGTAAAATGCCTCTCTGCTATATCTCTTTCCAATTTTGGTAGGTTTGATTACATTCGCTATCTACATTCCTCATAAACTGATATGGCATCCATGTGGCGATATATTGTTGATTCTGGAGTAAAACCTGATCAACCTGACTTTCTTCAGGATCAACTTAGGCTTACCAATATTATTGGCTTAATCATTGGCTTGTTAGTCGGTGGTGGATTTGCGGTATTGTCTTATTTTTTAATCCCTGAATTGGTTTGGATTCCTGGTATTGGTGCACTGGCTGCCGCACCTGCTTTCTTATACAATAGATTAGGATTACGGAGAATCAGCCGGTTTGTCATTGCGGTTGTTCCCTGTGTATTAGTTAACGGATATAACGGTTTTCTTACCGATTCAGGAAACTTTCCCTTGTATGGAATTGGAATGATTTCCTTAGGATTTGCCATGTTGCCCTTGGTGGTTTTCGCTTACGCTGAGTATGCCATTCTTATTACTTCCCTACTCATTAACCTTGCCGTGGTATTGACCCTGCCTTACTACGAAGGATTTTTAGTGCTAGAAACGACCTTCAATAGAGAAATTTTCGAAACCGGTTGGATGCGTGATGTTAGTACGGCTGTAGGAATGGTAGTTGCCTTTAGCAATATGTTCTTGGTGGTGGACCTTAACCGGAAGAAGAGCCGTCGACTCCAACAAATATTGGCTGAAGCGAACGAAAAGAACGAAGCCTTGCAGGTGTCACAAACCAAGGCGGAAAAGGCTATAGATGAACTAGGCAAGACACAAGATATAGAGAAAGGTCGCCAGTGGATAGCCGAAGGGAATTCGGATGTAAATGGCCTGCTCCGTGAACATCAGTCCGATCTTGCTAAGGGGTACAATAAGCTCATTAGCTTCATTGTGAAATATTTGAATGCCCAGCAAGGTGCCATTTTTGTGGCCGAGGAGGTAACCCATGGATCTGAAGAAATAGTCCTTAAACAACGGGGTGGATATGCCCTTGGTAAGGAGAGATACAGAGGGTTTGAGATACAACCTGGCGAAGGTATTGCTGGGACGGTGTATGTGGAGAATAAGCCGATAATATTAGAAGAGTTGCCAGGCGATTTTTTGAGAATTAGCTCTGGACTGGGTGACGAACGACCCATTGCTGGGGCCGTATATCCTATGCAGCTAGAGGGTACCGTAGAAGGGGTGATTGAGATTTATTCATTCACACCATTTGACAGTGTACAGAAGGAGTTTTTGAAGAGAGTGAGCGATACCATCGGTTCCAATATCAACATTGCGCGAGCCAATGACCGAATTAAGGAATTGCTAGAGACCTCCTTGCAGCAAACAGAAGAGTTAAGGGCCCAAGAAGAAGAGATGCGTCAGAACACCGAAGAGCTATTGGCTACCCAGGAAGAGATGAAAAGGAAAGAGCAGGAATACATCAAAGAGATAGAGGATCTGAGAGGCAAGCTAGGTAACTAGATTGCTCATCAATGTTTACTATCCAGGTATACCCCCTTTTGTTGGCCCTTTACTTCCGTCTTTAGTAGTGATTGCCACCTCCAATTTATATTCAACGAACTGATGGTTTTCAACCGGTAAGACATTGCGGTTGTTCCACCGATGAAGACCTCTCTTGCCGGGATGCCCCCTACTCTTTAGATGCAAGCATTTCTAAAGGGAATGTCCATTTTTTTTGATAGCTTTCGCTAGCGAGTATGTGGTTTATGGAAACTAAGTTCATTCTCCAATACTTGTTGTGAAGGTACCTCTTGCTTCAATGGTATGTTAAAAGCATTTATACGACTTGGTGTTAAGGAAAACACGCCTTCCTGGGAGGAGCGAAAGCTGATTATTACCAACGGTCTTTCCCTTATCCTATTCATAATTGTTGGAGGCGCTTTTACTGCGGCTAGTTATTGGCTCTACAATCCCCTGCTGTTATATTCCCTGATTGGCTCCTCCTTCTTACTGCTTCCTTTGCTTATTAATGCAATGGGCCTTTCGAAACTTGCTAGGGGAGTGATGAGCCTGGTACCTATTGCACTTATCTCGCTCTTGACCGCCAAACTCAGTACGGTACAGAGTGGGGTAGATCAGCCAGTAGGTACTCTCACCTTTTCGTTTTTGATCATAGTGGCATTGGTTTGGGACTTTACGCATGAGGCCGGTCATTTGGTAGCCTTTCTGTTCATCGCTTCAGGGCTTTTCTTATTGCTTTACCAATTCAACGCCTGGTTTGAATTTCCGGCAGCCGAAGCTCTTGATACTTCCATCTTGGAAGGGGGAACCCTGTTTGGATATATGATCAATCTATTGGCTGTATTGTGTTTGGCTGGCAGCTTATTGGTACTCCTGCAGCAGAACAAAATATCGGAAGCAAAGGCAGAAGCTGCACTGCAACAGGCAAAAGAAAAAACCACTCAGGTGGAGGCTAACGAGAAAAAGCTGCAAGAGAACCTTATCCAGATTAAAAAGTCACAGGAAGAGGAGAGGGTACGGCAATGGATAAATGAGGGCATGACTATGGTGACCAATATCCTAAGGAAGTCAGCCGATAGTCAGGAGATCTTTGATGAGCTGATGTCATTTATCGTAGGCTATACTCAATCCAATCAAGGTGCTGTTTTCACTACGGAGCAGCTAGATGAGCAAACTGTGGATGCTAATGGTGAATCGGAGTTGTTTTTGGTGCTGAGGTCCACCTACGCTTATGACAAAAAGAAATACCTGGAAAGGAAAATTGGAATAGGGGAGGGGCTAGTAGGGCAAGTATACTTAGAGAAAGAAGAATACTTTTTGACTGAAATTCCAGAAAACTATGTCAACATATCCTCAGGATTAGGGGATGCCCGTCCAAGATCCATTTTTATTATTCCTTTAGTGAATAATGATGAGGTGGAAGGGGTACTAGAGTTGGCAGCCTTTAAAGTATATGATGAACAGGAGAGGGAGTTTTTGAAAAACAGTGCCGAAATAATTGCGTCTCATGTACGGAACATAAGGGTACAGGAAAGAACCGAAAAGCTTCTCAAGCAGTCTCAAAAGCAGGCCGAAGAACTAAAAATACAGGAGGAGACGAGATTACAAAACGAAGAGGAGCTGTGGGCCATTCAAGAGGAAATGCGCCGCAATAAGCAATACGAAGAAAGCGGGGAAGATGATAGGGTTCGTAGTGGTAGATATTAGCTGTGATGAGGAGATTTGGCTAATCTGAACATGAACTACTCACCGTTTTAATACTATAAAAACATCGTCAAGATTTTATTAGTGTCTGAAAGTTTCGGATACTTGGTAGGATGTTCCGCGAAGTAAACGTGAGCGTATCCCCTATACCGGTGACTTGTCTCTATGGTTTTTTTTTGTGATTTTTTAGAGTCAATGAGCTATTTTGCCTGAACTTGAAACGAGTTTGGATTTTCAGGGGCAAAGGACACAGAAACCTTATGAAAAAGATTATACATTTTATTCAAAAGTCAGGAGTAGAAGATAGTCAGCCAGATTGGTTTAAAAGGAGATTAGAAATTCTGAATTTTGTAGGAATTTTTACTGGTTTGGGTGTCGGTTTTGGATTTAGTGTACTATTCTTAGCGGTAGGTTACGATACGGGTGTCCATTTGCCAGCCATTGGTTTCTTTACCTCCACACCCACGTTTCTCTACAACCGATATTTAAAAGCATACAAGTTTGCTAAACTGCAAACAGGTTCTGGTCCTTTTATCCTAGTCTCAATTTTGCTGGTTAACATGGCTGTTCAGGGACGGGAGCCATATACAGCTTATTATGTTGTGGCTTTTGCCTTTAGTCTGCTCCCTTTCTTGGTATGGGACCCCAGAGAGTCTCGTATGCTAATTGCCAACCTCTCCTTCAATGCCTTGGGCCTGCTCATGATACCTGCGTCTGTTGAGCTGTTCGATTTCGAGCCCTACATTGACATGAGTACTTGGGATCTCACCCTTTCTACTACGGGAGTCATCCTGTACCTGTCCATTGTCTTCTCGCTCATTGCTTCCTACGCTACCCTCTTTCTGCTGGTCAATTTCAATTATGTAGCGGAAACTAAGAATCAAACCTTATTGCAAGAGGCGAAGGAAAATGCCAAGCAGATTGCCGAGAATGAGAAAGAACTGCAAGGGAACTTAACGCAGATTAAAAAGTCGCAAGAGGAAGAGAAAGAGCGTCAGTGGATCAACGACGGCATTACCGAACTCACCTCTATTCTCCGAAAGACGCAATCCAGCCAGGAGACCTTTGACGAAATGGTGTCCTTCATCGTGAATTATTCTGCTTCTAATCAAGGAGCGCTTTTCGAAACGGTTCGGCCAGATGAGATGGACTATAATAAGGATGTGTTCTTGGAACTTCGGTCCACCTACGCATACGGTCGGAAGAAATTCGTAAAGCGCCAGATATCTGAAGGTGAGGGACTCGTAGGGCAGGTGTTCCTGGAGAAGGAACCGTTTTATATGACCGAAGTTCCTGAGAAATATGTGAATATTACTTCAGGACTAGGTGAGGCACGTCCTCGGGCGGTTTTTATAGCCCCCTTGATAGATAATGATGAAGTAGAAGGGATCCTGGAGCTGGCCTCTTTCAAAGTGTTTGGCAGCCGGGAAAAGGAGTTTTTGAAGCAGAGTACAGAAATCATTGCGGCACATATCCGGAACACCCGGGTGAATGAAAGGACCCGGCTATTATTAGAACAGTCTCAGCAGCAGGCTGAGGAGATGAAAGCCCAGGAAGAGGAAATGCGTCAAAATGCTGAGGAAATGCAGGCAACTCAAGAAGAGATGCACCGGAAGGAAAGGGAGTATCTACAAAGGATTCAGCATTTAGAAAGTCAACTTGAATCTGTGCAGCAGCCACAGGGCTGACCTACACAAAGTATAACGCATAATTGATGAAGGGTCTCCAAAGATGGAGGCCCTTTTTTGTTGACCGTGTGTGTGGTTTCCTAGTGAGATTCGGCTAGACAGCGTTGTCTTTCACATGAGTGCATTAATCGAAAATATCAGGCTATCCACCTAGTATATTTTTTTTGTCCGCTAATTCTAGTTAGTTATGTAGGGTAACTAGTTGAATGTAAAATTAATATTCAAATAATGTCAATCAGAAAACTTTCTTACAGGCTTTTATCGTATTAACAGTCATGCATTCATCCTAAAATACCCTGATGGATTAAAAAGTGTTCAAAAAATTCAAAAAACTTACATAAGAATGTTTTTTGCATTTTTGGTAATATTTTTGAACATCTGGTCGATGCTTTTATAAGGGAAAAGCAATAATAGAACTCCAAAAGCAGGCCTCACGGGCAGTATAGAAGGGGTGCAGGTAATTTTCCGCCAGCTAGAAAAAACGTAACTTCTAAATCAGAATTCATACGGTCAGTCGTAAATAAATTTTCAGACAAACAGGAAATGGAACAAACAACGCCAACACGTCGAAAATTGCACGAAAAAGAGCCCCTTGCCATTATTGGTATGAGTGCTCGGCTTCCCGGAGACATCTATGGCCCTGAAGGGCTATGGAGCAAGCTCTCGCAGGGAGTTGATGGTATTACCGATGTGCCAGGAGATCGCTGGAGCATTGAGAAATATTATGATCCTGATCCTGATAAAGCAGGAAAGATCAAGTCGAAAAAGGGTGGCTTTATCAAAGGCATGGCGGAGTTTGATGCTGAATTTTTTGATATCTACCCTAAAGTGGCTGAACGTATGGACCCCCGCCAGCGCCACCTGCTGGAAGTATCCTACGAGGCTATCGAAGACGCTGGGCTCACTTTGGATGAGCTGGACGGTTCTTTGACTGCCTGTACCATGGGTGTGTTCTTGGGAGATGATTCCAAGAAGAATGCACACGACGCTTTGGAAGAGATTACTCCTCACACGGCCATGGGTAGTGCAGATACCACCGTGCCTGCGCGTTTGGCTTTTAGCTACAACCTGCGTGGCCCTGTGTTCTCGGTAGATACCGCTTGTTCGTCTTCCCTGGTTGCTATTCACCTGGCCTGTCAAGCCATCTGGACCGGAGATGCTGATATGGCCATTTCTGGCGGGGTGAACATCATGGAAGATCCTGGGCACTCCATCGAGCTGTCAAAAGGGGGCTTCCTTAGCCCTGACGGTTATTGTAAAACTTTTGATGCTAGTGGTAATGGATATGTACGTGGCGAAGGCGTTGGCGTAGTAATTCTGAAACCCTTGTCGGATGCTGAAGCAGCGGGTGATCAAATTTATGCGGTCATTCGGAATACTGTTTCCAATTCTGATGGGTATACGGCTGATGGTATGACCGTGCCTAATGAGTTTGCCCAGATGGACATGCTCAAGAAGGCCTACGGTGATGTGGGTATCCACCCTGCTGATGTGGACTATATGGAGGCCCACGGTACGGGTACTTCGGTGGGTGACCCAAAGGAAACCTACGCCTTTGGTCACGTGTTTGCCGATGGGCGTGATGCCAACAAGCCCTTGGTAATGGGCTCTATCAAATCCAACATTGGGCATACAGAGGCAGTAGCGGGAGTTGCTGGTTTGATGAAATTGGCTCAGGCGATTAACCACAAAGAGATTCCACGAAATCTGCACTTCAAGACCCCGAACCCAGGGATCAAATTTGACGAGTGGAAACTAAAGGTACCCACTGAGCAGACACCTTGGCCCGAGACAGGAGATCGCCCTGCCCGCGGTGGAGTTAACTCATTTGGCGCTGGGGGTACCAATGCTCACGCGGTATTGGAGGAGTATGTTCCCACGGAGAATCGTAAGGAAGACAAGCCTGCTGACGAGAAGCGCTATGAATTCCCGATGGTCTTCGACTTGTCCGCCAAGTCGGAAGCAGGTCTGAAAGCTACCGCTGACCGGTACGTAGACTACTTGCAAGAAACAGAGGAGTCTCTGGCTTCTATCTGTTATTCGTTGAATAAGCGGCGCACCAAACACACCCATCGGGTTATCATCTCGGCGTCTTCCAAAGAAGGAGTTGCGCAAGCACTACAGGCGTTTATTCGGGGAGATGAATTTGACGGTGTGGTAACCGGTACTACAGACAAAGACAAGAAGCTTAAGATTGCCTTCGTCTGTTCTGGTCAAGGGCCACAGTGGTACGCGATGGGCCGCCAGCTGATGGAAACCAGTGAGGTTTTCCGTCAAACCGTAAAAGACATCGATGTCATCTTCAACCGTCTTTCTGGCTACTCGCTTTGGGAAGAGATGAACCGGGACAAAGACGAGACTCGAATTGGTGAGACTCGTATTGCTCAGCCTTCTATTATGGCCATGCAGATTGGCCTGATCCACATGTGGAGAGAGCTCGGGGTTGAGCCAGAGGGGCTGGTAGGCCACTCCATTGGTGAGGTAGCTGCAGCCTATGGCTCAGGAGCTCTTACTCTGGAGCAAGCGGTAGATGTGATATATAACCGCTCCAAGGAGCAAGATCGCGCTTCTGGCGCAGGGGTGATGTTGGCTGTGGGTCAAACTCTGGCAGACGCCATGAAGGAGATTCGTGGGGTGGAAGATCGCGTCTCTATTGCGGCGATCAACGGCCCTGAGATGCTGACCCTGGCTGGGGATAAAGAGCCCATCGAAGAGATTGCAAAACGGCTGGAGGAGAAAGAGGTTTTCAATAAGTTTTTGCGTGTAAGTGTACCTTTCCATAGCCACCACATGGAGCCTCTGAAGGAGGACCTGCTGGCAGGATTGGCCCACTTGGAGCCAGGAGAAGCAAAAACTCCTTTGTATTCTACCGTTACTGGTCAGGAAGAAGATGGTTTGCACCTCACCAGTGATTATTGGTACTCCAACGTGCGGGATACAGTGTACTTCACTGCCGCAATAGAAGAGATGATCAACGATGGCTACAATGTATTCGTTGAGATTGCTCCTCACCCCGTATTAGGTGCTAGTGTGAACGATATGTTGGGCTCTATGAACAAGCAAGGGACCATCATCACCTCGGCACGTCGGGATATTAAAAAGTTTGAAGGGGGCGTAAAATATGAAGAGTCTACTTTCCTGCGTGGAGCTTCGCAGTTGGCCATCACTGGTGCCAAGGTAGACTGGACCGTGCTGTACCAAGGTAGCGATGCTAAATATGTGAAACTGCCACGCTACGTATGGCAGCATCAGGAGTTCTGGTCTGAGACCAAGGAGCACCGCAAGTGGAGAACGGAGGTAGATGCCCACCCCTTGGTGGAGAACTTCCAGTTTGGGGCGGATAGCGCTGTGAATACCTTCAATCTGCGTCCGGACAAGCGCGTAGAGAAGTGGTTGGTAGATCACGTAATTGATGATGTATTGGTAGTGCCAGGTACTGGTCAGGTAGAAATGGCCAATACTGTGGGCAAGATGAAATATGGTGAGGATTTCAATTTTGTAGAAGACCTCAACTTTGACCAGGCCTTAACCCTGCCAGATGATGGTCCTTCTCCCTATGTCCGGTTGCGTTTCATTTCCCAAGAAGAAGGGGAGTATGTAATTGAGAGTGCTGACCGTGAGGATGACGAATTGGTATGGAAGCAGCACAGCTCGGGTAAAATGAATTTCCTAGGGGATTCGTTTGAGTCAAGAACTGCGGACCTGGAGGTTATTCGTCAGCGCTGTACAGAGGCAGTGGATGTAACTGCCATGTATCAGGATGTGGCTAGCTATGGTCTGAAGTATGGCCCTACATTTCGCCTGGTGCAAGACATGAACCTTGGGGGAGATGCTGAAATACTAAGTACCGTAAAGCTACACGATAGTTTAGGGTATGGAGCGGATCGTTTCGCCTTCCATCCGGCCCTACTGGATGCTAGTTTGCATACCATCTTCGGCCAGCGCAAGTCTTACAACGGTAAGAAAGGAAACTACCTTCCAGCCCATATCGATCGGGTAAAAGTATACCAAAAGCCCGATGCAGAGGTATTGGTGTATGTGAAAATGACCCGCAACGATGCTGACTTCTTAAATGGTGACTATATCATCATGAATCTGGACGGCACCGTGGTGGCTGAGATCCAAGGGTTAGTATGTAAGTACGTAAAAGGTTCGCGTGGTGAGAGTTTGGACTCTGATTATGAGGGGGTAGCCGAATACGTATGGCAGGCTGCTTCAATAGATGAGCTGTTGGAAGGCAAAGATGCGGGTGAGCCCAAAGTGGGTAATGTGTTGGTATTGGCCGACGGTACGGGTGTAGGCGAGCACATGATCAATGCCCTCAAAGGCAAAGTCGATAATCTGTTTGTAGCCCGGAAAGGCGATGCCTATGCAGAAAATACTGTGGATGGCGTGAAAGAATTCACCCTTCCTCTCTCTAAGTATTCTGATAAACTAGACCTACAGGAGGCTGGAGATGACAAATCTCCTGAAAAACTGCAGCCCGAATACGAGCAAGAATTGGCTCTGTATTCTCAAATGATCCAAGCGGCGGGTGCCAATAGCATCGATAAGATTGTGTACCTGTGGGGATTGGATAATACAGTAAACGACGATACCGATTCGGAGACCTTTACCCGCCAAAGCCAGGACCTGTTCTTTGGTGCAGTAAACACCATCAAAGCGCTTACTACCGCCAATGAGGATTATACTGGTCAGTTTTGGTTCGTTACCCAAGGCCTGGAACGAGTAACCCACGCCGAGGAGCAAATTAACTTCGGCCAAGGTGGTATGTATGGCATCATGCGGGTGCTAGTCAATGAATATCCTAGCATAGCCGTTCGTGCCGTAGACTTGGAGAACCATGCTGGTGCTGAGCAATTGGATCTGCTGGTATCTGAAGTGACTACCTATGGCGAAGTACTGAAAAACGTAGAGGTAGCCTTGCGCGGAACGGATCGTTACCAACGAGTGGCTACCCAAGTAACTGCTGAGGATGCTGAAGACCGGGCGGCTAGAAAGATGAATGCTGCTGGTGCTTGGTTCCACGCAGACGTAAAAACCATCGGAGATGCGGAATCCATAGTCTTCCGGGAGAAGGTGCAAGCCGACCTGGGCGCTGGTGAAGTACTCGTTGAGGTGAAGGCTGCTGGTGTTTCCAAAGTAGACGTGGACATCGTGATGAGCCCCGAGTCAGAAGAAGAAGCTTCGTTTGGATATACTGGCAACCGATTGGGCCGTGAAGCGGCTGGAGTTGTGAAAGCAGTAGGCGAAGGAGTTTCTGCACTGGCAGTAGGCGACGAAGTATACGGTTGGGTAAATGAAGGGGTAGCAGGTATGGCTACTGCCTTGGAGCGTACCTTGGCTAAGAAGCCTGCCCACATTTCTTTTGAAGAAGCGGCCACTATTACTGTTCCGTTCATGACGGCCCACTATGCGTTGGGTTCTCTGGCACAATTAGACGAAGGTGAGCGGATTCTGATTCATAATGCCAATACTGGCATTGGCGTGGCGGCCATTCACTTTGCACAGAAGTTGGGTGCTGAGATTTTTGCTACGGCTAAAACAGAAGAGCAACGGCAGTATGTTCGCGACCTGGGAGTTGAACATGTATTCGATTCAGACTCTGGCAAATCAGAGTTTTATAAAGGGATTCTGAAGGCTATCGGTAGTACGGAAGAAGAGAAGAAGCGCGGAGTAATTGATGTGGTCCTCAATAGCCTTTCTGGCAAGGCGACTACACAAAGCATGCGCTTGTTGAGAGACTTCGGTCGCTTCATCGAATTGAGCAAGGAAGATATCAACGACAACCGACAGCTGAGCTTGGCCAACTTTGGTCGTAACCTGGCCTATTTCGCCATGGATATGGATCGCCTGGTGAAGAATAAGCCACGCGTGGCTACGCGGATCTTCCAAGAGGTAGTTGCACTCTTCGAAAACAAAACCGTAACTCCCGTAAGCCCCAAGGTATTCTCAGTGGGTGATACTCAGGAGGCCATTAAGTTCTTGGCTGACGGTGAGAATATCGGTAAGGTTGCTCTTTCCATCGACGGCGAGTTGAGCTTGCTGCCCATGAAGGAGCTACGTCTGATGAAGAATGGTAGCTACCTGATCTCTGGTGGTATGGGAGGTTTAGGCCTCACCTTGGCGCGCAACTTCGCTGGGCTAGGGGCAGGTACTGTGGTGCTCTTGTCTCGTAGCGGTCGGGCCAAAACAGACCGTGATAAGCGCCTCATCCAGGAAATGGAAGATATGGGTACTAAGGTGCTCATGCCTACGGGTGATGTGGCGGATTATGCCCGTATTCAAGAAGTAATTGCTGAGTTGAAAGACGAGGCTCCTCTTCGCGGGGTGGTACACAGCGCGGCGCTTATGAAGGACTCTACCTTCGGTAATATGGGCCCTGGCACCTACTACAAGGCCTTCCAAGCAAAAGCCTTGGGTGCTTTTAACCTGCACAAAGCGGTTAAGGATATCGATACGGTAGACTTCTTTATGCCGATCTCGTCTATCTCTGCCTTTGTAGGTCTGCCGGGTCAGTCCAACTACTCTGCAGCCAACAACTTCGAGGATAAGCTATCACTACATCGTCAAGTACTTGGGCTGCGCGGTAGTGCTATTCAGTACGGTGTATTGAGCGGTGAAATAGCCGGTCTGTCACGCGAAGTAGGTGAAGAGACCGTGCTTAAAGTACTTGAGCAACAAGGTTGGGATATCATGCCCGAGAACCGGATTGTGAATCATGCAAACCGTCTGATCCTGGATCAGGCTCCGTTCCGGATGCATGCGGATATGCATTGGGGCCAGTTTGGTGAGTTCTTCGCACATCTGCAAAAAGACAGTCGCTTCGAAGAAGTCCTGAAAAATGCCAAGCAAGGTTCTGGTGGTGAAGGCGGCGGTAGCTTGCTGGACCAATTGAAGAATCTGGACGAAGATGGTAGAAATGCCAAGCTGCAGGAAGAGGCACAAGGTGCATTGGCTAAAATCCTGGGTACAAGTGCCGATAAGATTGATATCGACAAATCCATCTCTAAGATTGGTTTGGATTCCTTGATGCTCAATCAACTGCGCAACTGGATTCAAGGTAAGTTGGAGATCAACTTCCCGTTGATGAAGATTGCCAAAGGGCCCACCATCATCGAGCTAGCTGAGGAGATTCTAAAAATTGTAGAACTGGATACTGCGGCAGGTGCTGGTGATTCCGGTGCAGCCAAGGATGCTAAGCCTGCAGTGAAGGAAATCCCCACTATGACGGAGAACGGCGTTACGTTTGAAGCCAAGGATGGCCTATGGATTTCTAAAGACAACTGGCTAGCTAGAGCAGAAGGTGTTAATGACAATGCATCCCTCCAAATGTTCTGTATGCACGGAATGGGAGGCGAAAGTGAGATGTTCTTCCCCTTCATGCTGAGCTCGCCTAAGGATACCAAGGTGTTCACCATGCAGCAGCCCGGTCGTGGTCATGGCTCAGGCGCTACTATGGATCGTAGTGGGGAACCCCAATACGCGAAAAGTGAGCAGCTATTGGAGAAAATGATGGAAGTCCTTCTGCCATGGCTCAACAAGCCTACCATTTTCTGGGGCCACAGTATGGGAGGAATGGAGCTGTGGGAGATTTCTCGCCGACTCAAAGCCAACCATCCTGAGGCGTATGCCAATGTGAAAGGTTTGGTGATTTCCGGCACGGCTAGCCCCATTGCCTTGGACAACTGGAAAACCAAGCGAATGCTCGTGGATTCGTTGAACCTGCCGGTAGATGCTTCTGAAGAACGATTGGATGAGTTGGTAGAGCATTTTAGAGCCATGATGCCAGAGCTACAGAGTGCTACCTTCTTGAAGCGTGTTATCCAAGTAATGGGTAGAGACATGCGGATGTGGCATGACTTTGAGCCCGATCCAAATCGTGTTCCTCTGGACTTGCCATTGCTTGCACTGGCCTCTACTGAAGATGGGGTAACTCCTTTCGAAGAGGAATTCCTTCCTTGGAAACAAGAAGTGGAAGAAGGCAAATTTGACTTGGTGGAATTTTTGGGAGACCACTGGTTCCTGACCACTCGAGTGAAGAAGAAGGAGGCTGATGGTAGCTTTGCCACCGACGAAAAGGGTAATACCATTGAATTGGCTAATAACGAGGAAATCGTAAAAGAGAATATCCAGCGGTTTATTAACCAGTGGGTAGGCTAAAGTTTTCCTTGAAGCATAATTAATAGCAAAGGGAATTGCCCATCGGGGTAATTCCCTATTTTTGTTTGTAGCGTATGCCAATACTTACCAACACGGTTGTCTCTGAGCTTCCTCTTCGTGGATACCACAAAGGGTTTCATGCCTATTTGGGTTTCTGCAACGTGGACCATGACCGGTTGCTGCAAACAAAAAATCGATACCTGAGCGGGTATGAGCAAGAGCGCTACGATACTATAGAGGCGGTTCCTCACAAGCAATCTTACCTACGGGGTAGGTACATCTCCAAAGAGGTGTTGGGAGCCTATTTTGAAGAAACCGAGCTCACGCAGTTCAATATAGTCAACGGTATATTTAACCAGCCTATCGTAGAATATAAGCTAGGGCACAACCGCACGGGAGTAAGCATATCGCACAACGAGGAATACGGAATTGGCGTGGCATTCTCAGAAGAGATTCCCATGGCCGTGGATATCGAACGTTGTAGCCTAAGCCAGAAAGAGATCATCAAAAGCCAGATTACCAATGATGAGCGCGAGATGGCGGCAGATATGCCTTGGCAAAGTACGATTGCCTATACCGTTTTGTGGACGGTAAAAGAGGCCATTTCTAAGGTAATCAAGACCGGTCTTACCATTCCGCTAGATGTGCTTAAGGTTGGGAGTTTCAAGGCAAACGAAAATCACATTATTTGTGAATTTGAGAATTTCACCCAGTACCAAACCGTGTCCTTTCGGGTGAAAGACCACGTCTGTAGCATGGCCATGCCACTAAATGCTGCCGAAGGAGACGATGTTTTTGAGTTTATTGAGCAGACCTTATTCAACTTAAAGCTACAATCAGTATGACACTACTGATCAAATTGTCCTTGATGGTAGTGTTGGTTTTTGGGAGTAGCTGTGCCACTGCTCAGATGAAGTGGGAGGCTTGGGGTGTAAATCAAGAGCTGAAATTTGGTGAAATACTAGTCCTACCCACAGGTTTAGGTTCCGTTCAGTTTTCAAAATTAGTGAAGGATCATCGTTGCCCGATTGATGCGCAATGCATCACACAAGGAACCGTGATTGTTGAGTTTACTTATCTAAATAAGGAAGGGGCTTCCTCAGAGATCCAGCTATCTCTGGGTGATGATCAGGATTTGGTACATTCTTTTAGCGAATTTAGTGTAGAGTTGAAGGAAGTAACCCCACTTCCTAGTTCAGAGAAACCCGTTGTGCCTACAGAATATCGGGTTACGCTGTTGTTTTCTGAATATTAATTATTGATTTAATTGCTATTTGTCAACAGTCAATATACATTTGTAAAACAAACTATTTCGCCAACTTTATTTTAATTCCATCCCAAATTGTTAACGAAATAGGAAGGAAGTATTAATTTGAGCCTAAAGCACAATTCAATTTTTGATTGTGCTTTAGGTTTAGTTAGTACTCATGTAGGTTGACAAAAAATCCTGGGCTTATAGCTCGGGATTTTTTTTGCCTAAAAATTCAAGAACGCATCTACCTGTTCCGTAAGTAATTGTTGGTACAAATCGTTGCCCAACGTTTCGCCCTTCAGGTTTTTTTCTATAAAGGCTAGCTTTGTCTTTTGAGCCAGTACCTGCACACCCAGGTAGTGTAAGATGTCCGTAAGGTGGCTAAGTGCCAGGCCTCCACCCTGCATGCCAGAGGAGATGCCGATCAAGGAAGCCTTTTTGCCAGCCAGAGGATTAGGGTAGGGTAGGGCATCAATAAAAACCTTCAGTACCCCAGGAAAAGAACCATTGTATTCGGGCACAATAAAGAAGAACTTCTCTGACTGAAGCATCTTGGCACTCAAGGCATTCAGCTGCTCATTTTTTCCAGACTTCTCATACAAAGCAGAAACCGTGATGTCTTCGGGCAAGTCTGCCAAGTCAAGAAATTGACTTTCCACCTGGTGGCTTTCTAATAGCTCTTTTACCCAATTGCCTACCCATTTCGATTTGGCGTGGTGCCGATTGGTACCAATGACAATGGTGATCATTCCCTGTTCTATTCCCATGGTGTTAAAATTTAGTGTGGAGCAGAATGGTTCAAAACTAAGCCGGAAGTAGGTAGAATGAACTTTTTGGCAAGATTTTCATTCTCATACTAGCATCACTTGAAAAGGAACTTTGACATGGAGTCAAAAACCGTTATTGTGTCATGGAAAGTGAAGCACAACTGTAATGGTCTCATTGATAGACACTAAGTAATTTGAGATATGTTTAGTGAGCTACCGGTAACTATCACCCCCAAGGCTTGGGAAGAGGTGAAACACATTGTAGAGAAAAAGAATATTCCGGAGGAATATGGCCTACGGATCGGAATTAAAGGAGCCGGTTGCTCTGGGATGTCCTTCTTGTTGGGCTTTGATAAGAAGCAGCCTACGGATATGGAGTTTTCACAAGATGGGTATCCCATCTACATTGCCAAAAAGGATACCATGTATTTACTAGGGCTACAGGTGGACTTTTATGAAGGAGCGGACGCCAGAGGATTCACTTTTGTTAATCCGGACGTGCCTAGCCCAGAGGGAGTGAATAGTTAGCTCAACTTGAAGGGCTTTTTGGGGAAGTCGTACCAAAGTAGATCTCCCTTGCCCGCCGTAATGTCTGCCCAATCTTCCTGCTCAAATTCAATCATGGCCATACCCAAGGTAGGTACGTTCTCTATGGGAGTACCTGCCAAACTGTTTACCCAAGCTGTCAGGTCAGGGTTATGTCCTATAATGGCTACACTTTGGTAGGTATTGTTTAGTTGCTGTACGAACAAAGTATACTCCGCTTCAGTGGCATGATAAAGTGATTCCTTGGGTTGTATGTCCAAAGGCGATAAACCCAGGCCTTCCGAAATGCCTTTTGCTGTTTCAAAAGCCCTTCGTGCCGCGCTAGTAAAAATCTGCTCTACCTTAATCTGTCTTTGAGAGAGCCTGTAAGACATCTCGGGACAGTTTCGTAGACCCCGGGGATTTAGGGGACGATCAAAATCTGAGAGTTCAGTATGCTCCCAGCTCGACTTGGCATGACGAACTATTAACAGTTTTTTCATGATAAAATGGGAGTCCTAAGAAAAAATAAGGCGAAAGGAAAAAAGTCAAGAATCCGTGTACCTTTGGACCGATATCCATTACCAATTGTCTTATTTAATTATGCTCGAAGGTACCGTTAAATTTTTCAATGAGTCCAAAGGCTATGGGTTCATCGTCGAAAATGGCACTAACAATGAAGTGTTTGTTCATATTTCTGGACTTACAGAGCCTGTTGCCAAAGATGATCGCGTATCCTATGAAGTTCGTGAAGGACGAAAAGGAATGAATGCCGTGAATGTGAAACGCATCTGATGACACGCAGAAGATATAAAGGAGAAGGAAGTATTCAATCCTGAATCAACCCCGCATGTTGCGGGGTTTTTTTGTACATCCTTGAAACAAATAGTAGGCTGGTTAAATTCTAACTTAGAACGTGAGTTGTACGCTGCACCTATGAAAGAACCTTCTATTTCTTTCCATTATGTACCCGCCCACGAATACCTGCTGATTAAGGTAGTAGGGGTTTACCAAGCTACAGCCGAGAACCATGTGTTCCTGGAGTTTTTGGAGAGAATGAATCAATTCGGGGTTAAAAAGGCGCTCGTAGACTATCGAGAAGGAACCTATCAGTCCAATACTCTGACGGCCTTGGATCGTCCACGCTTATTAGAAAGTCTAAAAATCCCAAGGTCATTCCGGATAGCCAGCGTGCACCAGGAGAAAACGGAGAGCCTTCACTTCTTGGAGAGTTTGCTGCAAAACCACCAGTACAAGTTTAGGATTTTTACCCAAATGCAAGAAGCAAAGGAGTGGCTGGAAATCTCAGGCCCTCTTCCTGAAGAGTAGCCGGCCTTGTATGTTTGAATTACAGACGGTTTGCTAAAGAAATGATATCCGGCGTATGATCTGAAAATACACCCCTCTAAAGCGAAAAATCCGGGGTAGGGGTGTATTTTTGCCGCATGACCGAAAAGATCCTTATTCTGGACTTTGGTTCACAGTATACCCAGCTTATTGCTCGGCGTGTACGTGAGCTTAATGTATATTGTGAAATCCATCCTTACAATAATGCGCCTGCGCTAGACGAAAGCGTAAAAGGTGTAATCTTATCGGGTAGTCCTTGTTCCGTTTTGGACGATGGAGCCCCCAATCCTGACCTGAGCGGTTACCTTGAACAGCAACCTTTGCTAGGGGTTTGCTACGGGGCTCAGTTGCTTGCACACAGTCATGGCGGGAAAGTATTACCTTCCGAAATTCGAGAATACGGCCGTGCACGCCTTAGCCGGGTTGATACCCACTTTGATTTGCTCAAGGAGATCAGCCTAGATAGCCAGGTGTGGATGTCTCATGGTGATACCATTGCCGAACTGCCCGAGGGTTTTCAGGTCATTGGGTCTACTCCAGATGTACAGGTAGCAGCCTTTAAGGTAGAAGGGCAGGATACTTACGGTATTCAGTTCCATCCGGAGGTAACGCATTCGGTAGAAGGAAAGACGGTACTACGAAACTTTGTAGTACATATTTGTGGATGCTCTCAGGACTGGACTCCGGATATCTTCATTGATGCCACGGTGGCTGAGTTGAAAGAAAAACTGGGCAATGATAAGGTAGTAATGGCGCTTAGCGGTGGTGTGGATAGTACCGTAGCGGCAGAGCTAATTCATAGGGCTATTGGCGATAATCTGTATTGCATATTTGTGGACAATGGCCTCCTAAGAAAGGGAGAATTTGAGCAGGTGCTGGAAGGATACCGGCACATGGGCTTAAATATCCGGGGAGTAGATGCTAAGGAAAAGTTTTATACCGCACTGGAAGGGATTTCCGATCCAGAGGGTAAGCGCAAGGCCATTGGACGCACCTTCATTGAAGTGTTTGATGAAGAGGCACACAGGATTGAGGAGGTTACCTGGCTTGGTCAGGGAACCATTTATCCTGATGTAATTGAGTCAGTGTCAGTAGGAGGGCCGTCCGTGACTATAAAAAGCCACCACAACGTAGGAGGATTGCCTGAACGCATGAAACTCAAGATTGTGGAGCCCTTACGTCTGCTGTTTAAAGATGAAGTTCGCAGAGTTGGGGCTAGTCTACAGATTGATCCTAACATTCTGGGCAGGCACCCTTTCCCTGGACCTGGCTTAGGAATCCGTATCCTGGGAGATATCACGGCGGATAAAGTACGGATCCTGCAAGAGGTTGATTACCTATTTATACAAGGGCTACGCGATCATAACCTTTACGACGAAGTTTGGCAGGCCGGGGCTATGTTGCTGCCGGTACAGTCAGTAGGGGTAATGGGGGATGAACGTACTTACGAGCAGGTGGTTGCCCTGCGAGCGGTAACGAGTGTAGACGGTATGACGGCCGATTTCTCGCATTTGCCCCATGAGTTTCTGGGAGAAATCTCCTCTCAGATTATCAACCGGGTGAAGGGCGTGAACCGGGTAGTATATGATGTAAGCTCTAAGCCACCCTCTACCATAGAGTGGGAGTAATTTATACTTTTAAAGGCTGACTTTTCAGCCTGTTTTCTAACCCGTACTTGTAGTGTCGGGTTGAATTAACCCAACGAACCATGCGAACCTACGGGATAGTACTCTTGCTAGTGGGAATGATGATAGCGCCTGCCCGAGCGCAAGAGCCTACGGATTTTCAGGCCCGCTACCGTACTGCAAAAGAATTGTTGCAAGAGGGTAAATATTCGCTAGCCTCAGAGTACTTTTTGGCGCTGGCTCAGGAGGAGGCTTCCACCAATATTTTTGTAGCCTATGCCGCTTATTACCATGGGTTGGCGGCTCTGTTGAATGGCAACGGAGAACTAGCTGGCGATATATGGGGTAAACTGGTGGGTAAGTACCCTGATTGGCGGGAGCAAGGAGAGTTGGTTTTTTGGAAAGGCACCATGGCTTTTGCCTCCGGACAATTGGGCGAGGGGTACCGGGTGTTGGCCCAAATGAAATCAGGGCCTCAGCGCGATGCATTGGAAAAAGTAAAAAGCTACTACACGCTCAAAGAGACCGACGTGCGTCGGCTGCAACGCTTGTTTGAGGAGTATAGTGATGACCGAGAGTTGGCCGTGCATCTTGCTGATTGTATTGTAATGCAACCTATGGTGCAGCAGAATCAAGAGCTATTAGAATTCCTGATTGGCGATTTTGATCTTGATCCTTCCACTTATAATCGAATTACCCCGGGCCAGTCAGTCAAAAAAGAACAATACCGGGTGGCAGTACTGTTTCCTTTTCAGCATGAAGTGTTAAGCCAACGTAGGCCCAATGCCATTCCAGTCTTTTACCAGGGGCTATTTGATCGGTATGAGGGTATGCGAATGGCCCAAGAGGCGCTTGGAGAGGAAGGTAAAACCATTGAGCTGGTGGCTTACGATACCAAAGGGGATAGCGCTACTACAGCAGGGATCCTTGCTCTGCCCGAGATGAAAAGCGTCGATCTCATCATAGGGCCATTGTTCCCAGATGCACGCGAGCTCGTGCTTCAGTTTTCTGAAGAGAACCGGATCCCGATGTTCAATCCGCTAAGTGCCAATGCAGACGGAATTGGGAATAACCCATTCGCGTTCCTGATCAATCCAAGCCACGAAACCCGGGCTCGTAGAGTAGCTGATTACTTCACGGATAATTCTACCGATTCTACAGTCTATATTTTCTACGGAACCCGAACTCAAGATTCGCTATATGCCTATGCATACAAAGCCGAAATGGAACTGCGTGGATTTTGGGTGCCGGTGGTGATGCAGGTAGACGAAGAGAAATCTCAAACAGGCTTTGAGTTCCTAACGGAAACGGTTCGGTACCATGATTTGAAGGACCTTGATTCGGCCCGAGCGGTAGACCTGCTCAACGATTACCTGGAAAGGAAAAGGGACAACCCCAATCTACGGCTAGAGAAGGAAGAGGCTTTCCGAATACCCAATGATAGCATAGGCCATATTTTGGTAGCATCAGACAACGGCCTGATTGCAGCCAGTATAGTTGGTGCGGTAGAAACTCGGGCCGCAAAAGGCGATTCTATCCCAGTGATGGGATCCGAACAATGGCTGCTGCAGAACTATGACTACGTTACCTATGAGCAACTGGAGCGATTGGGGGTTATTCTGACGGCTCCATCTTACTTTGAGAAGCAAACTTCCAAAGCAGAGGGCTTTCAGGAAGCCTACATCCGTCGGCAAAACATTTTGCCTAACCGAGAGGTATTCGAAGGGTACGATATGCTTTGGTTCTTAGGCAATATGCTTCATGATCACGGCACCTACTTCCAATTTGGTATGCGAGACCAAGGATTTACCCCCGGTAACTTTGTGCAGGGGTATGATTTCCGGGGTTCCAACGATAACCAATATGTGCCGCTACTCCGTTTTCGCGATTATCAGTTTGAGGTGATTTCCTATCAAGGAGAAGAGTAACCTACCATGACAATACAGAAGAGCAATAGTCAATCCCTGTTTGGAAACGCCAAGCAGTTTATTCCTGGAGGGGTAAATTCTCCGGTACGTGCTTTCAAAGCTGTAGGGGGCGACCCTTTGTTTATCAAATCTGCCAAAGGGGCTGTACTTACCGATGAAGATGGGAATGATTTCATTGAGTTGATCAACTCCTGGGGTCCTATGATTTTGGGACATGCTCACGAGGGAATCGAAGCAGCCGTGATAGAAGCCATTAAGGGTTCTGTTTCCTTTGGAGCACCTACCGCACGTGAGGTAGAAATTGCCGAGCTGATTTGTGAGATGGTTCCGTCTATAGAGAAGGTCCGGATGGTCAACTCAGGTACTGAGGCTGCCATGAGCGTGGCCCGGCTAGCCCGTGGGTATACCGGTCGCGATAAGATAGTGAAGATGGAAGGCCACTACCACGGTCATGCGGATTCATTCCTGATTGCGGCAGGAAGTGGCTTGGCCACCAATGGAGTGCCCAACAGTCCAGGAGTAACGGAGGGTACGGCAAAAGATACTTTGTTGGTACCATATAACAACCTGGAAGCCGTAGAGCAACTTGTAGCAGCCCACCCCAAGCAAATAGCGGCTATCCTTTTGGAGCCCGTTCCTGGCAATATGGGTTGTGTATTGCCCAAGCCTGGTTACCTGGAGGGGCTCCGTGCTTTGTGCGATCGTGAGGGCATTGTTCTGGTATTTGATGAGGTAATGACAGGCTTCCGTTTGGCTCCCGGCGGAGCGCAGGAAGTGTTCGGGGTTACCCCTGATATAACCGCGCTGGGTAAAATCATCGGTGGGGGTATGCCGGTAGGGGCCTATGGAGGAAAGAAAGAGATCATGGACTTTGTATCTCCTCAGGGACCTGTATATCAAGCAGGTACTCTTTCGGGAAATCCAGTAGCCATGGCTGCCGGTTTAGCCATGTTGCAACACCTGAAACAACACCCAGAGGTATACGAATACCTGCAATCAATAACCTATAGAATGGTGAGCGGCATAAAACAGATTTTGGAAGATCTCCAGTTGCCCTACACCATGAACCATATAGGTTCTATGTATAGCTTATTCTTTACCGATCAGCAGGTGGTTGATTTTGATACGGCACAAACCACCGATACGGAGAGATTTGGACAATACTTCCGGGGAATGCTGGAAGAGGGTGTGTATTTAGCACCTAGCCAATACGAATCACTCTTCGTTTCTTCCGCCCTCACTGAGGCTCAGGCTGACCAAGTGATAGAGGCCAATAGGCGAGTGCTCACTGCTATGCATGGCTAATACAAATAGAAAGTAATAGTAAGGGCTGCTATAGCTGCAAAAAACAGAAACCCTGCATATACCATGCCTTGCAGAAAGAATTTAGCAAGGGTCTTTCGCCAGGATTGGTGATAGACCCTTTTGAACGAAAAGGCTGTATATATACTGACCAGTACAAACGCGGATAAGGCTACAATAAATCTACCCCCTGCTCCTGTTGCTACATAAATCATGACCAGGGTAGCCAAGCTAAATATCCAGTAGGCATGTGCGTGCAAATGAAGCCCATGAATAAGATGCTGGATATAAAGAAATTTATGGCGAACGTACCAAAGCCTAAGTAGGACTGCGAAAATTGGAATCATGAAAAACATCATGATGGGGATGTTCTGAATAATAGAACTAACAAAAACGTGTAGATCCGATTGGGCTATTTTTCTTGCCTGCTTAAACTCCCGCATGCTGACGGTGACCCAACCCAGGCTATCCCTTGCCACCGAATCTGTTAGGTTGATGTCGCGAAGTACTAACAGTGTCTCCTTTAGTGTAGATTGGTTAATGGACAGTCCATTTTGATTTTGAACGGCACTATCTACTATCGCTTGTACTTTTTCCTTGTCGAATAGGGTGGTGTCCAAATCCAGCGAATCCAAAGGATGAATAGTATAGGTAGTGTCAGGGCTACTTAGGTTCAACCCGAAGCCTTCATCATCATCTGGTCCGGTCAATTTTACCTTTACGTCCTCTCCGTTATTAGAATTGGCTAGAATGGACTGCCAGGAGCCTGATTGGTTGCCTACCAGACCTAAAACGAAGAAGTAAACCAGCGAAATTACAAGGTATAAGCGTATGGGATGTACAAAAGCCTTTCGCTTACCTTGATTGAACTGGTTGGTCAAATACCCGGGATTAAAAAAGAATGGTTTGAAGGTTCCCCAGAACCTGGAATCGACGCCAAAATAATTGCTAAAAAACTCGGCAATAAGAGTACTAAGTTTTACGTTGTGGTCGTTGTTTTCTTGGCCGCAATTTGGACACCAATTATATACTTCGTTTAGAGTGTAGCCACAGTTTAGGCATTGTTTTGATTTTCTGCGGATGCGCACGACAGTCTGGGTTATGTCAGTGGGTGTTTGCTATTCAGTTAAATGTAAGAAAGATTGGGATTTTTCAAGGACCCAACTTGCTTGTTTTCCACCTATTTCATAAGTAATTGTATCTTTGTAGGAAAGCTGAAACATAGGAAAGCATGCAGCGAAATTTTACGATTGCCCTAGCGGTAGGATTATTATGTATAAGTCTGATGCCCGAGGCCCTAGCACAGCGTTTGCGTGGAAGCCGAGGTCGAAATAATACGGTGGTGGCAGAACCGCTGCGTGATGATCCCAATAACATCCATAAGCTGTATTTAGGCCTTATGCCAGTATACTCGGATATGTTTGTATCCAACGTTACTTGGGGTGTAGGGGCTGACGCTATGATTTATCCCAAAACCGAATTGGGCCAGAAAAAGTATAGCGTACACTTGCATGGACGCACTACTTATGCCCCTCAGACGGATCTGAATCGGTTTGTGCACCGGGCCAATATTTCAACGGATGAGGAGTTTGGTTTCAACTCTTTGGCGTGGTATACCTACGTAGAGGCAGGAGGAGAGTATTTCTTCTTCGATGATCAAGGTGTTACCGACATTTATAAACTACCCGTACAACGCAAAAAGTGGGATCCTCAAGAGTGGGAATCTACCGTTACTCCTGATTTTGATATGGAAGGGAAAAAGCGAACGCTCGTGGGTGCTCGCTTTGGTTTGGTAGGTTATCGTAGCGCCGTGAACATTGGGAATGTAGCAGTACGTGACAGCATTATGATTCGTGGTACCCTCACTCAGGAAGACGGGAGTGTTTTAAATAACGTGGGTTACGATTCTGTGCGAGGACTGGCTGAGGCATTAGAAGTCCAAGACATCGCTTTCTCCAATGTTACGGTGGGTGCCATTTACGCAGGAGTTTCTATGCGCTGGATATGGAATTTGGCAGCCGAGCCTGAGGGCCATGCTGTAGCCATCCTCGATAACTTGATCACCGGTTATGCCGATGTCATTATTTCTCCGGCCGCCATCGCTTTTTCAGATATCCTTACTTTCAATGGAAGTTATGCGGTGGCAGGCTCTAGCCTAAATGAAAATTTTCAAAACCTATTTGGAGGGAGAATTGGTATAGACCTGGCACAGAACCGTTCTTTTGGATGGGGACTAAATGCTGAGATTGGTTATCGCCCAGGTTTAAGTACCGCCGGTTTTTACATGATGGGAGGCTTGCGTTTCCCGGTGCTAGGTACCGATCTGGACTATAGCCGGGAAACGATCCTGAAATAGGTTATACACCCTCACCGTACTTTCCTGCCATATAATCAGCGGCGTTGTGCACATAATGAGCTGCACTCGCCGCTAATTTATTTTTCTCCTCTTCAGTTAGCGCCCGCACTACTTTGGCTGGGGCCCCCATTACTAAAGACCCTTCGGGTATTTCTTTTCCTTCTGTCACCAAGCTGTGGGCACCAATCACACAGTAGGCACCTACTTTTGCTCCGTTCAGGATGGTGGCTCGCATGCCTATCAACGAGAAGTCACCTACAGTGGCTCCGTGCACAATAGCACCGTGTCCCACAGTGACGTCATGACCAATGTTTGTAGGTTCTCCTTCGTCTGCGTGTATCACTGCCGTATCTTGAATATTTGTTCTGTCGCCAATCGTGATGCTGTCAGCATCGCCGCGGATTACCGCTCCGAACCAAACCGAGGCATTATCTCCCAGTGATACATCTGCCCGTACTGTGGCTGTGTTGGCAATGAAAACGTCTTTACCTAGTTTCATATGGGTTTTCTACTTTTGACTCTCTCTTTTCAAACAAACTAACATTTTTTATGTCGCTTGTCCTTACTCATATCAAACAATTGGTGCTTGCAGAAAAGGAACCAAGGCCTAGAGTAGCAGGAGAGGAAATGGGAACCCTCCCCGTCTTGAATGATGCCTATTTATGGTTGGAGGATGGGCGAATAAAAGCTTTTGGCGCTATGAAGGATTTGCCTTCAACGGAAGGGGTGGAGGTAATGGACGTAAGCGGTAGACTAGTGTTGCCAAGTTATGTGGACTCTCATACGCACCTGATCTTCCCTGCTTGGAGAGAAGGCGAGTTTGTGGATAAAATCAAAGGCCTGTCATACGCAGAAATAGCTGCAAAAGGAGGGGGGATACTCAATTCTGCCAGGGCTCTGGCTGAAACATCCGTTGAGGAGTTAGTAGAAAGAGCTTTGCCTAGGCTATGGGAGGTGATTGGTTTTGGTACCGGCGGTATTGAAATAAAAAGTGGCTACGGGCTGAGTGTAGAAGGGGAATTAAAAATGCTCCGGGCCATTCGCAAACTCAAAGAGTATTCACCTATCCCAATTAAGGCTACCTTTTTAGGAGCCCATGCTCTCCCCAAGGAGTATACGGGCCAGCGGAGGAAATACATTGATCTTATTTTGAAAGAGATGCTTCCTCAGATTGCTGAGGAAGGTTTGGCAGATTATTGTGATGTTTTCTGCGAAGAGGGATTTTTCACCGAAGCAGAAACGGTGGAAATATGCGAGGCGGGTATAAATGCCGGGCTGAAGGCAAAAATTCATGCAAATCAATTAAATCGATCTGGTGGCGTACAGGCGGGGGTGAAAGTAGGGGCTGTGAGTGTTGATCATTTAGAAACCATGGGACCCGAAGAAATTCGAGCATTGCAAAAAGCTCAAACTATTGCTACTCTACTGCCGGGTTGCTCCTTGTTCTTGCGTATGCAATACCCTCCAGCTAGAGATTTGATTCGGGCGGGTATCCCTGTGGCACTAGCCACCGATTACAACCCAGGAAGTGCTCCTGCCGGCAAGATGTCATTGGTCATGAGTTTGGCCTGCATACAAATGCGCATGACTCCCGAAGAAGCACTGTGGGCGGCTACTTTGAATGGTGCAGCAGCTTTAGAATGGCAGAATGAACTTGGAACTATTGCCGTAGGAAAGCGCGCTAATGTATTTGTGACGAAGGAAATCCCAAGCTATGCTCATATTCCTTACGCCTTTGGGTCCGATGCAATTGAGACCGTGATTCTGAATGGGGAAGTGTGGCAAGTACCAACATAACCCAATAGGGTTACGGATTGGTAACCTTTCGAACAAATGGGTGGAGGATCGTTGTTATGTTTTTATCTTACTCGAAAACATCCTCCTTTTACACGGAAATAGATCATAACCCCACTATGGAGAAAGAATATACCAACGGAGAAACTACGGTAGTTTGGCGTGCTGAGAAGTGCGTACACTCAGGTATCTGTCTTTTGGGATTGCCCAAAGTTTTCAATTTGCAGCGAAGGCCATGGGTAGATATGGAAGGCGCAGATACTACGGCTATTGAAGCCCAAGTGGCTAAGTGCCCTTCGGGTGCCTTAACCATAAAAGGAAAAGACTATTTGCGTGAACAACATCTGGATGAGATCGCGCAAGAAGGAGAGGGAATTGAGATTACCGTAGTGAAGGGTGGGCCGGTGATAGTATCCGGTGTAGCGCGGGTAAAGAATCCGCGTGGGCGTGTTTGGAAAGAAGGGCAGGATCTGGCCTTTTGCCGCTGCGAAAAATCACAGAACTATCCGTTTTGTGATGGTAGCCATGTTAAACACGACTAAGGCTTCACCTTTTCTTTTGCTGTAAAAAAAAGAAAGCCGCTTGGGGAACCCCCAAGCGGCTTTTTAGTGAGGCCTATCCTCGATTAACGAATCACAATTCGCTCAGCAAAGCGTTTCTCCCCTTCCATAATGGATAGGAAGTAAACACCTGGTGAAGGATCGTTTACCGTAATCTCATGATTACCTGCAATGGTGCCCTCATGACGATAAACCGTTTGACCAAGGCTGTTTGTCAATTCGATGGTTACGTCTTCGGTAGGTGTGCTAGACCACTGAAGTGTAAACGAACCCTGGTTGGGGTTAGGATATACAGCTAGGTCTAGGTCTGAAGCAAAGCTATCAGATAGGTCGTTTTTCTCGCTGGAACAATCCGAAGAGTTCTGCGTCTCTCCAGCCAAGGCGGCAATTTCAGAGTTGTCCAACCCGTTTGACCACATCTTCACTTCATCCAAGGTACCTGAGAAGAACCGATCGGTTTTGTCATTCCGTCCACCCAGCCAGAGTGCAGTACCACTATTTGCATTTAGCGAACCATTTACGGTAGCGGTGTAAACCGGAATTCCGTTCACAAAGCCTGTCAACGTTCCGTCTTGCAGTCTCCATGCAATGTGCGTCCAAGTACCCGTCGCAATGTTAGAAGCCATCTGGTGTGGTCCTACGTTGCTGGTTCCAGCCAGTGAAATAACCGGTTGCCCGTTGTTCACCATTACCTGATACGAGAAGCTGCTGCCATCACGGTTTTTGGCCATCAGTACTGCATACTTGGTTGATTGGCTAGTATTTACCCACATCGCAATGGTGAATTCGTTCGACAATTCGAAAGCAGATGCTGAACCAATGTTGACATAGTCGTTAGCGCCGTCGAATACCATACCTGCGCCATCATAACCAGCGCCGCGTGTCGCTCCTACAATAGTACCATCGTTCAATCCCAGAGAATCTACTGCGGTACCTGAAGCACAATCGTCAAAGAGCCATGCACCCAAAATATCGTCTGGGCATTCTGCAGGACTATTGCTGATCCTTGATACTTCAGAAGCCATAGTTTGAGATTCCAGAGCTTCGTTAAAGATTCGGATCTCATCAATAGCTCCTTTGAAAGGGCGATTGCCGTCTGGGCGAGCACCAATATAGTGAGAGCCAGAAGCAGTAAAGTTGATGTTTCCAGAAAGGTTAGTTACCGTTCTGTCGGCTACTCCATTAATGTATATCGTAAGCGTGCCTTCCTCATAAGTGACCCCGATATGAGACCAAGTGTCCACAGAAAGTGAAGTATTGGCGTCAAAATATCCAGGGTTGGAAAGTCCTCCCAAATAAACGCGAGGTAGCAATGAGTTCAGAACGATCACGTTCGAGATACCGGCTTCACTACGGTACAGTAGTACCTCGTTATTGCCATTGCTCTTGGTCGGATATACCCAGAAACTGTAGCTAAGCGCGTCGCCTTCACCCAAGGTATAAGCCGAGTCATTCAAGTTGGTGTAGTCGTCTACACCATCAAACCACACAGCCTGGTTGTTGTAACCCGAGGAAACGTATGTATCACCAGAGATTACACCTACCGTAGTGTCATCGGCACCGTTGGTGAGGGTAGTACTGGCACAATCGTCCATGTCAAAGGAGGCCATGATGCTGGTTTCATCTGCAGGACATGCTACAGGAGCCTCCTCAAAGCTTGCCAAATAGCTGGCCTGATTGGCTTCCAAGGCGGCAGCATAAATCTGAACCTCATCGATCATACCGTCAAAGGCTTGAGCATTAGCCCCGTTACTGCTACCAATCCAAACGGGTTGACCGAAATTGGTATTCAGTGATCCCGCAGGAACAGCAAGCTGAGAGTTCTGAACTCCATCGATGAAGATGGTCACCAAGTCGTTACCATAGGTGACGGTAACGTGGTGCCAGGGGCCGTCGGCAATGGAAGCACCCGTACTCTTGTATGGACCGATCTCTTGCAAACCTCCCATGAATACTTCCACAATTCCGCCATTCAACCGGATCATCCAGCTGCTATTAGAACCGTCCTGATTGCGAAGAATCAGCCATTGCTTAGCATTGGATGAGGTTTTTAGCCACATGGCAACACTAAAGGAAGAGGTAAAGGCCAATGAAGAGTCTGTACCTAAAGAGATGTAGTCGTCTACGCCATCAAAATCGAGACCTTGATTGATGTAACCACCACGCCAATCGGCTCCTGATACGGTTCCGTCAGTACCATCAGTTACATCGTTGGTTGCTATATCACCAGAACAAGCATCCAGACCAAGATCAACAATTAACTGAGACAAGTCACAATCCTCAGGGCCAGTAAAGTTAACTCCTCCGTCTACCGTTACTGAAGCCGTTCCAGTGCTTACATTGCCTGAAGAATCGGTTACCGTCAGAGTTACGGTTATGGTTCCGATGTCAGAACAAGCGAAACTAGTTTGACTCAAGACCATGCTGGCAATGCCACAGTTGTCTGAGCTTCCATTGTCCACCGCTTCAGCGGTAAGAGAAGCGCTTCCACTTGCATCCAGCGTAATCGTAACATTCTGAGTTACCACTGTAGGAGCCACAGAATCGACCACAGTTATCGTAACTGAATCAGTGGCAGAGTTGCCCGATGGATCAGTAATGGTAACACCCATCCTGAGGCTTCCAATGTCGGAGCATCCGAAGGAAGTCCGATCAAGCACCTCGGTGAATGAGCAGTTGTCAAAACTGCTATTGTCGATATCAGCAAAGCTTAAAGAAGCAGATCCATTGCCGTCCAAATACAAGGTGGCATTCTGCACCGATAGGGTAGGGGCTATGGAATCAATTACAGTAACCGTAACGGTGGTGCTACCTTCGTTCTCGAAGTCATCGAAACCACTTAGCGTGACCGAATTGGCACCTAGATTACTACACGTAAAGGTGTATTGAGAGAGCTCAAGTGTTAGATTACAGTTGTCCGAACTACCGTTATCAATATCACCTTCAGTGATGGTAACCGAACCCGCTGCATCCAGATATACCGTGAGGTCTTGACCTATCACGGTAGGTGCGACGCTGTCAATCAAGTTCACCGTGCTTTGCACCGTGGTTTGATTTCCGTTTGCATCCGTAACGGTGATGTCTACTGAGTTCGAAAATGGGTCGCTGCAAGTGAATGTGGTGTCAGATACAGAGATAGATGCCACGGAGCAATTGTCCGAAACTCCGGTGTACAAATCCGATTCGGATACAGTAACAGAACCGTTGGCACCCAAATACACATCCAGAGTAACAGCAGTCACCGAAGGCTTCACAGAGTCAACTACAATCACATTGACTGAAGTAGAGGACTGATTGCCAGATGGATCGGTAACCGTGAAGGTAACAGGTACCGTGCCTACATCCGAACAAGTAAATGCTGTCTGCGAAGCAGCGTAAGAAGCAATGCTACAATTGTCGGAGCTACCGTTGTCTAAATCTACGGCAGCGAGGGAAGCTGATCCTTGACTATCCAAATACAGCGTGAGGTTGTTACGTGCTGCCAGAGTAGGCGATGTAGAATCTACCACGGTAATGGTGGCGTTGGCACTGCTCTGATTACCTGACCCGTCAGATACCGTAAGAGTTATTAGGTTAGCTCCTGTATCTGAACACCCGAAGAGGCTGTCCGAGAGGAAGTAGCTCAACGATGAACAGTTGTCTGAACTGCCGTTATCCACGTCTGCATAAGAAACACTAGCAGAACCCGAACCGTCCAAATACACCGTGATATCTTGTGCCATGGCGGTTGGAGCTACTGAATCAATTACAGTTACAGTAGCGGTCTCGCTAATACTATTTCCGTTAGAATCGGTAAAGGTAATTACGTTTGCTCCCACATTTGAACAGTCGAATGTGGTATCAGAAGCAACTAGAGATCCCGAGGCACAGTTGTCGGAATAGCCAGTATACAGATCAGTAGAACTTACTGTGGTAGAACCCGAACCGTCCAAATATACCGTAACGTCCACAGGGGTTACGGATGGAGAAATAGTATCCAATACGGTTACTGTAATAAAGGCCGTATCGTAGTTTCCAGAGGGGTCGTAGCCAAAGAAGCCTACCTCATTAGCACCCAAATCATTACAGTCAAAAGTGTCTTGGGTAAAGCCTTCTAAGGTGATGCCGCAGTTGTCAGTAGATGTACCGTTGTTAGCGTCGCTTATCGTGATGGTTTCGGCATTTCCACTGGCATCTAAATATATGGTAAGGTTGCGACCACCTACCGTAGGAGGAAGGGTATCCAGCACCGTTACTACCGCAATGGCTGTACCTGTGTTACCAGCTGCATCCGTTACGGTGAGGGTTACGTTGTTATCCCCAATATCACCACAATCAAAGTTGGATTTGGATATGGTGGTGCTGACAACACCAATATTATCGGTGCTGCCGCCTTCTACCATAGCAACGGTCAACTTATCATCGCCTACGTTGTCCAGATACAAGGTTACATTATTGGCTACGGCAACAGGATCTTCCAGATCGTCGATATCAAAGGCTTGGAAGAAAATGCCATAGTCATCACCTTCTTGGGTAGAGGAATTACCATTTTCTCCACTTTGCCAAGCCACGTACATTTTGCCAATGTCGGCGCTCATGGCGACTGCTGGCAAGGTCTGGAAGTCCTGCTCGTAGGTGTTTACCTGTGTTTGGTTTTCCTTCGCACTGCCCTCAGCGTTGTAGCTCTGCATGAACACACCCGCTTGATCGTCGTCAATGCCCCAGCTAGTCCACACAATAGTAAAGTTACCGCCACTTGACATGGCAATGTCTGGGTGTAGTTGATTGTCGGATGTAGTACTGTTAACCTTGAAGTTGCTGCCGTTGCTAGAACCATCAGCGTTGTATCTCTGTGCGTAGATACCGTATCCAGATCCATCACGGCTGTAGTCAGACCAAGTTACAACAAAATTAGCGCTGCCGTCCATGGCTACGCTGGGCTCCTGCTGATTACCAGAAGTGTTGCTACTTACCCGAAACTCATTGGTATCCTGGGCCACACCCGAAGCATTGTAGCGCCGGCCGTATACTCCGGTACCGTCTCCGTCCTGTGCGGTGCTTTGCCATACCACAATGAAATTACCCGTAGCATCCATCGCTACATCAGGGTAGGTCTGCAGGCTGTCGGTAGTGGTATTGATCAGGAACTCCGAACCGTTGACAACCCCAGCCGAACTGTACATCTGGCCGCGAATATCGCCGTCACTTTCCCAAACAATCACGTAGCTACCACTAGAAGACATGGCAACGGAGGGAAACCGCTGATTACCTGTGGTAGTGGTGTTAACCTCTCGTTCGGTATTAACGGTGGTACCATTGAGGTTTTTGTAGCTATGACGAATATTAAAACCGTCGGTATCAGAACCTTCTCCGTCGGCGCTCATCCATGCGACTACATAATCCTGATCGTCATTCATTGCCACATCTGCATACAGCTGAGACCCGCCAGTGTATGTAGTATTAAGCAAGCTTTCAGAAAGTAGGGTAGAACCCGAGGAGTTTTGACTTTCAATGTAAATGCCCGAACCGTCAGTATCGGCTATTTTGGAGTTAGAAGTCCAAACTGCCACCCAATCACCATCAGAGTTAGTAGCGATGCTAGGCCAGTTTTGTACACCGGTAGTATCGCTAGAGTTAATTTGTGTTTCCGAACCGCTGGTGCTGATTTGTGCCAGGCCGGGGGCAGTGAGGCCTAGCGTTAAAAGCAGCACCATCCCTAAGAGGGGAGGCTTGATTAGTAGGTTTTGCTTTCGCATGGGTGGTTATTCTTTAGAAGCTGAAACAGTGGTAGCAGCATCGTTTTGTGGACCCGCTTGGGCTTCCAGCATATTGATGCGTTGCTCCATTCGTTGCAAGCTGGCTTCATATTGGTTAAGCAGCTCACCTTGTTGTGCAATATAATCAGTTTGCAGTTGGTTTTCGGCACTCAGTTCCTGAATCGCTTTCACCAAAGGCACCACAAATTCTGCGTAGCGGATACCCCACATGCTTTGGTTCTCGTCCTCGGGTACTTGTACCCCGCTGAAGTCGTATCCTAGTGCATCGGCGGCCGCCTTTACTTCTTGGGCGATGAACCCGGTGTAGCGCATCTCGCTCTTCTCAGCAGTAGCCTCGTCCATGCCGCTCTGGCCCAGCTTGGCTTTCATGCTGTACACGTCATAGTTGTAGGTTACCGGACGCAGAGTGTTCACGAAAGTCAATCCAGGAACATCCTCAGCAATGTTTTGCTTCATCCGGCCGTCAGAAGTAGCCGTCCAGTTTACCGTACCGCCTACGCTGGTGGTAGTAGCGTTACCTACAAATACCGTATTCTCCGTGCTTACCGATGCTTGGTAACCAATCGCGATGGAGTTAGAGGCAGTAGCCGTAGCTTCTTTACCGATCACTACTGAGTTATCAGCGGATACCGAAGTAGTTGCTCCGATGGCAACTGCGCCCGTGTTGTTGATCACAACGTCACTACCGATACCTACCGCGTAGCTCTGATCGATGTCCGCATCTTTACCGATACCAATCGAGTAATCGGCCGCTGCTTCCACATCGTGGCTGTGGCCTAAGGCTACCACGTAGTTACCGCGGTTATCACTCTCGTTACCTACCATGATAGAGTACTGTCCATCGTTGTAGGTAAGGTAACCCATCATGATCACGTCGTTGGTAGAAGGCGTAGCTTGAGAACCGATGAAAATGGTACGGCTGCGGGTGGTATTGTCAAAGTCAGCATAGGCACCCATCCCGACGTTGTCTTCGCCCTCTCGGTTGGTAAACCCGGCTTCGTAGCCGACGTAGGTATTTCGGTTGGCGTTACTGGTACTGTTGGTTCGGTTATTATCCCATCCGGATCGAGCCCCGACAAAGGTGTTGAAGTCGGCGTGCTCGGTGGCTACCCCGGAGGCGGCACCTACCATCACGTTCCAACGTCCGGCGTCCACATCAATACCTGCGGAGTCACCCAATGCGGTGTTGTGGTCACCGTCCCCGTAGTCAGAAAGGGCCTCGTCACCAATACCGGTGTTCCGGTATCCGGTTTCGCCGGAGATACCTGCTTCGTTACCCACCATAGTGTTTTTGTACCCGGTGGTGTTTTGCTGCCCGGCGTCCTCACCCACGAAGGTGTTCTCATACCCTGTGGTGTTGGCCGTACCGGATTCTTCACCCATGAAGGTGTTATCGTAACCGGTGGTGTTGTTTTCTCCGGATTCAGCACCGAAGAAGGTGTTGTCACCCCCGGTGGTGTTGCTCTTACCAGCTTCCATACCGATGAAGGTGTTGTCAAACCCGGTAGTGTTGGTATATCCGGCCATGTATCCGATGAATACGGACTCGGATGTGGTGTTGTAGCGACCGGCACGGTATCCTACGAATACGGTGTAGTGGCCGGAAGTGAGAGCAGAACCGGTAGAGTCACCGTACATGGTGTTGTAGTCTCCCGAGGAGATGCTCACCCCGGATCCGGTACCTTGAGTTTCGTTGAGTGTTTGTGCGTGAGATACGCCCAACGTGGTCAGAAGTGTGAAGGCTCCAAAACTGACGATGCGTAGCAGTGTTTTCATTATGACTCAGATTGGTTAAATACGCTTGAATTAATGTTTGAGAATAAAAGACAGACCACCGGAGCCCTGCAATTCTGCAGGTCTATAGCAGCCCAATTTCCTATAGTAAAGATGCTAAAAAGACTTTAGACAATGGCTAATACTGGTAGGGACAAGAGGGTGACAGCGGGGTATTACTTATACCAGGTGCTTTATTTTTCTACCAGTGGGAAAACCTTAAGGCTCTTAGCATTTGAACATCTGGTGTTGAAACACCGACGATCATTCATAATAATGTACTGATTTTATGGGGTAAGTATAGCACAGTGAGTGTCAACAAAGCGTTACTTACCACCACTCTTTCGATCAACTCCCCAAGACTGGGGTTGAAATTTCCAATTGTCCCCCTATTGTCTCTGGTGAGGTAAGTTGGGGTAGAAAAGAATGTCAGACCTTTGAATTGAGATAAAGAGTCACTTGATTAAGGTTTATAAAAAACCGTGCGTAGCAGCAACGGTACTATGACTACCTCAAAAATCCTCTGGTTGATAGCTGGAGGTTTTTTTATAGAAAAGAGCCGGAAGTTTCCTTGAGAAGCATCCGGCTCTTACTGTTGTTAATAAGTGGAGTGCTTATTACATCACATTAAAAAGAGGCTCAAAGATATCTTCCCCTAGCAACTCCTCTACCGAATCTGCAGACTTCACATTGTCTAAGGTCATGCCCATGAGACCTGACTTATGTTCGGTGGAAACCCGAGCACCTGTATGTAGGGTGGTCCAGCCGTCCCACGGCACTTGAATGCCTCCTAAGGGTAGAACTTGTACCCACATACGCCAGTCGGTGGGTTGGCCATCCTCGTTTACGTACCATAGATAGCTGTCGCCAGGGGTGACACCCCCTGTATTATACGTTACTAATAGGCCATCTTGAGGCCCCTCCAAGGGGACATACTTGCGTGTAACACCCTCCTCATATAGTTTCACTAGCGGGTTGAACCAGAAGGTATCATTACAATAAAATTCCCAAGCTGAGGTTAACGCTTCGGAGGCTTCTTCACCGGTAACTAGTTTACCCTCTTTCCACACCTTACCGTCCTGCGTCTGTAGGTCCATGAGTACTTTGGTGTCTTTCCAGGTGACTTGTGCCAAACTACGGTGCTTATCCCATACGTATTGGTGCACGCCCATAAAGTTGAATTGTACCACCGGGGTGGCCTCCCAGGCATCAAGCTTTACATACTGGCTGATTTTTTCTGCCAATTCCTCGGCCTTGGGCCCTTCAACCCCCTCGGGAATTGGGCGATCTAAAGCCGCACATCCGGCTACAGCGGCTATAATTAAGGTGAGAAATATATATCCGCTGATACGAAGCACCTTACGAGCTCTACTTTTCATAGACGAGTACTACAGTTTTGTATAAAGTCGTGTGTGTAAACTACAACGCGGTAGTTTAGTTCATTCTCTAACCGGTTTTTACTCCATTTACTTGTCTTCTTTACCTCACAGTATGCCCCTAACCTTTCAAGTATTCGCCCTCGGGGTGAAACGTATGAATAATGTGATTAGCTGGAAGAGGATGCGAACCTTACGCCCGATTTGGGTTGTGACAGTAAATACGGCCGTGCTTAAGTCCTTTGGGTTTACTATTTGGCTAAAGGTAAATAAGATGCCGCCGGGGCGATTCTGTTCTTAGCTTGGCGATTGAGCTTATGGTAGCCTAATAGAGCATTATAGAGGGCGTCTTTTTCAAAGGAGCGGCGAGGGGCACGGCTGCCATCGTTTTCGAGTACAGTGGTGTTTATCAGGTCTACTTTCTTCTTTGGAAATGGGTAGTTATCCGGTATTGACCGTCTGCACCAGATACTATCACTACGTCACCACTAGTGATTCCTGAATTGCCCTGGGTAAAACCCACCTTGGTATTGGTTGAAGAGAGCGGTCATTAGTAGGCTTGAGAGTAACGTGGGCAACGTTGGAGCTCATGCCGTAAAGGAAATGTGCAATGGTAAGAATGGCATGGTGAGAATAGGTATATGCCGATAATCATAAGGATATTAGTAAATCTATATGAAATCCTTACCCATGACATTCTTGAGCGGTGGTTTTTCGTTAGACTTGCAAAACCCACATAAACAAACAGGTGTAGTGTATTTCCAGCAGCTCCGACTTAGTCTGAAATTGGTCGGATTGTGTCTGATTGTATCCCTACCTACATGGGCGCAAGAAGACTTTTCCGCAACGTTTGCCGGCGATCCTTGTGGGCCTCTTACGGCATCCTTTTCGCCTACAGTAGACGCCAACCGTACCGTGACTAGCTATCTATGGGACTTTGGTAACGGCAATACCAGTACCCTGGAATCGCCATCAGCGAGCTATGTAACGGCCAATTCCTATACGGTTTCGCTTACTATTACCTACTCCGATGGTACTCGAGAGGTAACCAAGGCTGATTTCATTGAGATTTTTCCCAGTCCCACGGTGAATTTCATTTCAGATATTCAAGGTGGGTGCACCCCTTTGGAGGTTTCCTTTACTGACAATTCTACGGCGCCGGCTGGTGCCTCCATTACTACTCGATTGTGGGAGTTTGAGGGAGGCGGGTCGGCCACGGAAGCCAATGAAACCGTTACCTTTTCCGACCCGGGCACGTATGATGTTACCTTGTACGTAGAAACCGATCAAGGTTGTTCCGAATCGGTGACTATCCCAGATTTTATCATTGCCGAAGATCAAGTAGCTCCTTCTTTTACCCCTACCAGTCAGCAGGTCTCTTGTAGCAATAGCTTTGCGGTCAATTTTGCTAATACCACACCCAACACCGACGGAGGTAACTACGTGTTTGCGTGGGACTTTGGCGATGGCAACACTAGTGATGAGGTGGCACCTACGCATACTTACACGGCTCCGGGAGATTATACGGTATCGCTTACACTGGAGGAGACCCTCTCTGGTTGTGTGGGCGGTACAGAAACACGAGTGGATTTAGTGCGATTGGTGGATTACACGGCTGGTTTTACAGCAAACCCTACCACAGGATGTAACCCGTTGACGGTACAGTTTTCTGATACCTCCGCTTTGCAGATAGGTAACCAGAGAGTTTCCTGGGATTTTGGTGACGGTTCGGCCATAGTGTCTGGTGCAGGTACGGGGGCTATTCGCTCACCAAGTCATACCTATACACTTGGAGGCACCTATACGGTTACCATGACAGTAGAAGACACTGTCGGAGCGTGCGATGGTGCAGCTACTGTATCTGGGCTTATCACCGTGCCAGATCCGGTCATAGCATCATTTACTGCGGATGAGCGATTTTTCTGTGAGGAAACCTTCACGGTCAACTTTGCCAATTCTAGTACCAATGCGGTATCATACGTTTGGGACTTTGGTGATGGAAATGCCTCTACGGATGAGAATCCTAGTCATACCTTTACCACCAACGGTGTGTATCAGATAGCACTGACAGCTACTTCTGCCACGGGCTGCACAGATACATTTGTAGACACCGTATTCTCCGTGCCTATTGAGGCGAATTTCCTGGTGACCAATACGGATGGTTGCGCTCCCGTTACCACCGATCTGATAAATATATCTACATCCATCGTGCCCTTTACAGGGTTCTCGTGGGAAATCCGGGACCAGGCAAATGCAGTAGTGTTTACTAGTGCAGACGAGAACCCAGCAGGCGTGGTGCTGAACGATGCTGGTGATTACACGGTAACCTTCGTGGTGAGTTCGACCAACTGTTCGGATACATTGGAGCAAATCATTGAAGTGGGAATTCCGCCGATCAGCATGGATTTCACAGCAAGTGACACCGCCATTTGTAACGGCGAGACGGTCAACTTCACAAATTTGACCGTGGAAGACGGAACGAACCCCTTCCCGGTAACCTATGAGTGGGAATATTACGACGGGGCAGGCTTTGTACCCGGAAATCCTAATGATGGTAGTTTCTTTTATGCAAATCTGGATTCAGGTACTTACGATGTCAGCCTGCTATACATCAGCAATGGATGTACGCAGGTATTTACTCGCCAGGAGTATATGTACATCAGTACCCCAAGGGCCAATTTTGAGCTGATTACTGATTTGTGTATTCCTGATTCACTTTGGGGGACCAACCTAAGCGTGGGAGACAGCCGCTGGCTTTGGGAGATTGCTGATACCTTGGGTGCTGTTTTCCTTTCTGATAGTGTCAACCGGGATTTGGCTACCAGTCTTACCCCAGGCGATACCTATATTATTTCACTGACGGCCATCAACGATTCAGTGGGGTGCACAGATATCCTCACAGATACAATTCAACTTCCGGTATCACTACCCGCCTTTGGTATTGGTATACAAGAGGACACGGTTTGTGTGGACCAAACAGCGACGGTAGGGTCCTCCGCGGCGGCCGATAATTATTTCTGGATCTTCTCAGATTCCTCGACTACGGTCACGGCTACAGGAGATACCATTACCCCATTTTTTGATATTCCTGGCTTATATGATCTCACGCTGGAACTAACGGTAGGGGAGTGCGTGGTGGATACAACTTGGGAGGATGCCATCCGGATTGCTGATCCCCGGGTGCAGATAGATGCAGATACATTACAGGGCTGTGCCCCGCTAGAGGTCAATTTCTATGACAATTCCGTCTCTGATGTGGCTATTCTTAGCTATATCTGGACTTTGGGTGCGGATACTCTCAGTACCGATAGCGCTTTTACCTACACCTTCGATTCGGCCCAAAATCCCCAGAATACTCCCTATACAGTTGCGTTGACAGTGACAACGGTAGATAGCTGTGTGAGCACCCGCAATGTACAGGTACGTGTAACGGATCCTGTGGCTGAGTTTGTGCTGGATTCGGTATTTACCTGCGAAGGAGTACGGTTGGATTTGACCGCCAATGCGGCAGATAGCGTTTTATATGCCGACCCGGTAGATTCGGTGACTTTTCAGTGGTTCACTAGTGCACCCGGAGTGACTTTGGCCGGGGAGGTAGCTCCTTCGGCTATTTTCCCTAACGGTACCCACTCGATTTCTCTACGTTTACAGGATATCAATGGCTGTACGGACAGTATTGGGCAAAGTGTAACCATCAACCGGGAATTGCCCCAAGCTGCTTTTTCTGCAGACCCTACGGAAGTATTCTGCCCTCCAGCTGCGGTCAATTTCTTCGATGAGTCCGTGCAAGGAAATTCGGGCATAGCCTCCTGGGCTTGGACCTTCGGCGATGGGGCTACCTCTGGCCTAACGGACCCAGTACGGGTTTTTCAAGATCCGGGAGTGTATGACATTACGCTGGTAATAACGGATTCGGCGGGCTGTACGGACACCCTGGTACGGCAAGATTATGTTGACATTCAGGGGCCCACGGGAAGTTTTACGGTAGATGATTCTTTGGGCTATGCCCCGCTCCCCATCTTTTTTCAGGCAGAATCGCCGGATGATGGTGTGACCTATTTGTGGGATTTTGCCAATGGACAGGTGGACGGTTTTTTTGATGAGTCCTTTATTGATTACACCTATCCTGGTGGAGGGAATTTCACACCCATTATGACTATCCGGGATGAGCGTGGGTGCGACTTTGCTCCAGACCCAGAGGTCACCATCGTGGTATTGGATTGCCCCACCCTCGATCTTGGGTCCGACTTGGTGGCGTGTACCCAAGAGGGAGCATTGGGCCTGGAAGGGTACAATGCAACGCACGATATCACTTTAGGTGCTCTGTTTTATGAGTGGAATACCGGCGAAACCACTTCCTCTTTGGTGCCAGCCATGCAGGTAGGGGCAACAGAATATAGCCTAAGCATCTGGATCATCGATGATGAGGGTAACCGGGTGTGTGATGCTACGGATACTGTGAATGTGACCTATAATGCTACTCCCCAGGCCGATTTTACCGTTACCAATGCCTGTTTGGGGGAGGCCAGTACTTTTTTGAGTATGAGCACGTTAAGTGCCGGTGCTATTTCGGAATATCGTTGGATAACGGGGGATGGACAGCCGGACCAGGTAGGCAGTATAGACTCTATCTTGTATGCTTACTCCGGTTTGGGTTTTTTCACTCCTGAGTTAATCGTTACTTCTGATTCGGGTTGTGTAGACACATCACAACAAACTATACAAGTGTTGGAAGTGCCCGATGTACAGGTTGTGTCTGTAGATGCCTGTGTAGGAGAGCCCCATACTTTGGTAGCCATCCCGCTACTGGAACAAGGTCAGACCATTACCAATTACCGATGGGATACAGATTTGGATGGAACTATAGACCAAGAGGGCCCCATCCTTGAGGAGATATCTCTTGCTCAATCTGAGGTAGGTATTTACCAGGCTTTGGTGCAGTTGGTGTCTGATAACGGATGCTTCACTTACGATACGCTTACCTATGAGGCTTTTCCTTTCCCGGAGCTTACTCTTACCCCGGAACCTGCTTTGGTATGTGAGGGGGAATCCTTGGCGGTGGCAGTGCAGGGAGCAGATACTTACCGGTGGATAGATGGCACTACCTTGGACTCACTGGTGGTGAGCCCAACACAGGACACTACCCATTATTCGGTGACGGGAACGAACGAATTTGGATGTTCTACAACCGATTCAATAGAAGTAAATGTGCTCCGGTACCCCTTCCTGGAACCAGAAACTCGAGGCTGTATCGGGGATACTTTGGTGCTGGATGCAACCATACCTGAGGTGGATGTGGCGTATACCTGGTCTACGGGTGATACTGATGGGATTCTGCTAGTGACTGAACCGGGTACTTATTCGGTAGAGGCTGTAGTGACTCAAGAGGGAGTGGAATGCTTGCTTACTTCTCAAACCAATGCCTCCTTCGATACTTCCACTCCATTGCCAGTATCGGACATCACGGTGTGTTTTGATGATGTGCCCGAAGTGGTCATTAATCCAGGGGTGGAGGGAACCTACCTATGGCAGCCTTATGGCTTCACGGATTCTGTGTTTGTGACGGCAGCACCAGATTCGGTACAACTCATTGTTACTAATCCAGTGGGGTGTGTTAGTGATACAGTCATTCAAATCTTCGAAAACTGTACTCCCCAGGTTACTTTTCCTAATGCCTTTACCCCCAACGGTGACGGCCTTAATGATGTGCTTTTCTCTCAGGGCCAATATTTTATTAACTACCACGTGGAAATATTCAACCGATGGGGAGAGCTGGTATTTGTTACCGATAACCCGGACGAAGGGTGGGATGGCCTGCGTGCTGATGGGCAACCCCATCTGACGGGAGTCTATCTAATAGTGCTCGTGTTTGAAAATCAGTTTGAGCCGGGTCAAGCCATAACTACACGGCAGCGAGTATGGCTCATGGACTGAAAAAAAGCCACACAGAGGGGCTGTGTGGCTTCAGGAAAGTGAAATTGTGTTTGATTTAGTTGCTCAACCATGCATTGCGTAAAGCATCCTCCTCTACAGTGAGCTCTTCCTTTGGCTCAAGTACATTGTAGGCAATTACTTCCGTGGTGATGGCCTTGGCCTTCAATTTCACCTTCCTATAACTGCCATCTTCTTGCGGACGCATCACCGTCATGGTTACCTTCTTTTTCTGGGGCGTGTTCGAAAGATCCTCAAAGATGCCTTGGAAGTTGTTGATATTCAATTCATTGCCCTTGATGGAGACAAGCTCGTCGCCAGCTTGAAGCTTTAGCTTTTGGGCAAACTCAGTAGCAGCGCTAATGTCTTGAATAAAGATGCGTTCCGTCTCTGAGTTGTAATTGAGGCCAACGCCCATTACTAGCTTGTCTACTGGCATTTCCTCCACAAAGTTTACCCCAATTGCATTGAAGGACGCTTCGATGGGTAGGGGAGTAGGACCGCTCACATAGGTGGTCAGGAAATTCTTGATAGAAGGATCAGTCAACTCGGCAATCTTATCAAAGAGGCCGTCGTCTTGGAAAGAAACATCTTTTCCGTAAGATTTGGCCAAGTCCCGCATAAGATTCTGTAGACCGTAGTCTCCCTCAGACCATTGCCGTAGAGTAATGTCTAGACAGAAGCCTATCAAGGCACCCTTCTGGTACACGTTACCATATTCGTCTTCGTACCGGTCAAGCACATACTTACTCATTTCGGTGAAGGGTAGCTCGTCATTATAATTTTGCCGGCTATCAATGATTTTTTCTCGGAACTCACTCAAGAAATCTTCCAGATCGGTGAGTCCATATACGATTTGGGCATGGTGCGAAGAGTACTCGGTCACGCCTTCGTATAGCCAAAGGTGCTGTGACATTTGAGGGTCGATGAAGTCAAAATCACCAATTTCTTCGGAGTGGATATTGAGGGGGGTTACGATGTGGAAAAACTCATGCGATGAAATATTTCGCACAATCTCTGCAATCTGCTCCTCACCATATTCGGGGAGAAAGTACATAGAACTGTAACTATGTTCCAGAGCCCCATAGGCGCCCGAAAGGGAGTTGCCCTCGAATAGATAGATCAAGAAAGCATAGCGGTCTACGGGCAAGTTGCCACCCAAGTAGGCCTCCTGGGCTTTCAATATTTCAGTTACCTGGTCCCTTACAAAGGCTGCACTTACTTTGTCTCCGGGGCTATATACAGACACAATCACCTCAGCCCCCCCTACAATCACCGTAGCTGTGTCAGGCTCGCAATACATGATGGGCGAATCTGCCAGGTCGAAGTAACGGCTAGCCGTAAAAATATCAGTGTTGCCTTGAGGTGACTTCCGGTCCAATGCACTAGCACCATAAAAATTTTCAGGCCGGGTGATAGCCACCTCAAACGGTTGGTTTTCGTATCCCTTTAGGTAACCGAACATACCATGATTGTTGATCACGAAATTGTCCCCGATTTCAAAGTTAGTGCCTGAGGGTTCAAAAACTACATTACCGAGATCAGTGTCGTAGGTGTCGTCTAGTGTGTAGGTGATTTGCGCCAGTTCCTCGGCATTAGCAATTTGCCAACGGTTTACACCTACTTGATCTGTACTTAAGGAGTTGCCCTGTACATCGTAGGCCATAAAACTGGAGACGAAACGCCCAAAGTCGCTGATGCTGTAAGTGCCCGGTACAATCTTAGGAATTTGAAATTCTACCAAGCTATCGGTTACCGCTGGGGTATTGAGTACTATTTTCAGCTGATCGTCTACTACCTGAGTGAGATCCAACTGGTACCGATAGGTATCCTGAGCCACCAATGATCCCGAGAATAATAGGCCCAATCCCAGGGCCATACATCGCATTTGCATAGTATAGTAAAAGGTATGATTAGTGTATTTGAGGCTAACGTACGAGGGAAGCCGTAAAGTGCCAACGGAATCTTGATGATAGGGTGATTCCTAGATTATTCTGCATTGTTAGGGGGTAGGGAGGGTAGCTCGATGGTGAAGGTGGTGCCCTGCCCTAATACTGAGGTGAGAAATACTTTGCCTTGCAGCTTTTCGATGGACTCCTGAACTATGTATAGCCCTAACCCGGATCCTTTACTGTTTTCTGAAGCTCGGTAGAACATTCTGAATATCCCGGCCTGATGCTCTTCGGCTATTCCTTGCCCATTGTCTTCAAATTTCAATATAGCTTTCCCATCCTGTACGGTGGCGTAGATATTAAGATAGGGGTCTCGCCGGTGGGGACTGGAATATCGGAAAGCATTGCTGATCATATTGTTTATCACCACGTTGAGCCGGCCGCGGTCGGTGTAGAACGGTTCGTTGATATCCAGAAACAACTCCCTACGTACTACCTTGGCCTCCTCCATGAACTGCAGGTCCTCAATCACCCCCTCAATCATCTCTTTGAAATTGATCGGTTCGCCTTTTACCTCCAGCCTGCTATTTCGGGAATAATGTATGATCTCCTGAACGAAGTTGTCCAGCTTGCGCACACTTCGTTCCATTAAGCCCATGTATTCACGGAGCTTATCCACGTCGTTTTCTACCTTGGCCAAGTTGATGAGCCCCAGTACAGAAACCATGGGTGCACGGAGATCATGTGAGGCGCTATAGACAAACCGATCCAACTCTTGGTTGGTCTTTTTCAGTTGGTCGTTGCTTTCCTTTAGCTCCGTTTCGGCTTGTTTCCGCTCGGTAATATCCATTAAGGTACCGTAGAGCTTCACCAGATTGCCACGGCTATTCATCAGGGGTTCGCCTACGGTGTTAAAATACCGAACGGGGCCCTGGGGTAGCATTACCCGGAAATCGAGGTCAAATGGAGTGCCTTGGTCCACAGCATCCCCCAAGGCAAAAAGCAGAGCCTCCTGGTCGTCAGGGTGAATGACATCAAAATTATCGGCGATAGAGATAACATTTCGCTGTTCCTGGGTTAGGCCCAGTAGCGTATTGATTTCATCAGAGAATAGCAGAGTGTCTTCTTCTGGTGAGTACTCCCAACTGCCCATCTTGCCCAGCTGCTGGGCTTCCCGCAGTCTATTTTCACTATCAATCAGTTTCTTCTCGGCCTCTTTCCTCTCCGTAATGTCAATTAAGATGCCGTACAACTTCTCCAACGAATCATCAGGGCCATGTTCCGGACGGCAGATAAAGTTGAGGTAGCGGGTGCCATCTTTTCTTATGATTCTTAAATCTAAGTCAAACCCTTTGCCTTCATCCAGGGCGGTACGAAGTGCCCGGAACACCTTCGGTTTATCACTGCGGTGAATTCTGTTGAGAATAAGGTCTAGTGAGGGAGAGTCTATTACCGGATCAAGCTTGAAAAGGCGGAACAACTCGTCTGACCAGATTACCTCATTGGCACCTACCCGGTATTCCCAGTTTCCCATCCGGGCAATTCTCTGGGCTTCCTTCAGAGAATTCTCCGAACTAAGGATGCGTTCCTCGGCCGCTTTTCGCTCGTTTATGCTTCTAAAATAGACCGAAAGCCCTTCGGATGAGGGGTATACATGCACCTCGAACCATGTCTCTGAGGGTTCGAAATACTCCTCAAAGTCGACTACCCGGTTCTCCTCAATCGCCGTATGGTAGTACTCATAAAAACTCTGAATCTGCTCTTTCGGAAATACATCCCAAATAACCTTATGAAGGAGTTCATCTCGGCTAATCCGAAGCAAGGACTCTCCTTGCTTATTGATGTAGGTTACCTCCCAATTCTTATTGAGAAGGAACATGGCATCCGTAATGCTCTCCAGAATGTTGGTGCTTCTCTGGGCATATTCTACCAGTTGTTTCTCCGTCAGCTTCTTCTCGGTAACATCCTGCAAAATCACCAAAATGGAATTTCTTCCATCGGTGTTCATGTACCGTGGGATCAGCGTAACATCCAGAAACAAAGGGCTACCATCCGCTCGGTGGATATCTATTTCCCCTTTCCAAATTTTGCCCTTTCGTACTGCCCTGTCAATCTGTGCAAAGCTTTCAGAGCCAGGGATCATATCGGGAAAATCCCGAATGTTTTTTAGAACCAAGGCGTCCTCGTCAAGCCCGTAGGCTTCGCAGAAGTTCTTGTTGGCCGTTAGAAAATCACCCCTCAGCGTGAGCGTAACCACCATGGAGGCGGCATCCAACGCATGGTGGAACTCCTCGAGTGCTTTGTGTGAACTGTGCAGAGCCTGAGTAGCCATGAGGCTCTCTGTCACATCATTAATGATTTTCAGAGTAGCCTCGCCGCCCAAATAGTAAATCTGGCTGGCTTGTACTTCCGCATATATTAAAGCGCCGGCTTTAGAATGGTGCTTTTCGGTGCTAACTCCCGCCAGTATATTGGAGTCGAAATCTGAGGAAACCGCCTGCAAATCTGCCCAGTGCATGGTTTGCCACTCGCTTTGTGAGAACCCGTAGTGTGATATGGCGGTGAGATTGGCCTCCAATACCTTGCCTGTGTGAGTCTCTACTACCAGAATAGGATTGGGATTGCTCTCAAACAATTCACGGTATCTACTTTCGCTTATTCGCAATTGCTTCTCCCACTCCTGCCGCTCCGTAATGTCCATGCACACCAGTAGCACCTTGTCTATCTTTTGCTGTGCATTGTAGAGGGGGCGTAGCTCCAACGAGTAGGACTTGTTTTGAAAGGAGACATCCAACTGGCTGGATTCTCCATCAAATGCGTCCCATATTTTTTCTTCCACCATTTTGTTGAGGGACTTCCCAAAAAGATAGTGGATGCTCTTGCCTTGCAGATGGCTTTTTGACTGGCTGATGTCCCGCAAGCCTTGGCCTTCTGAAAAAAGAATGTCAAACCCGCGATTGATCATCAAAATGAATCCGCTGGGGAAATTCTCTGCCAGATTCCGGTACAGTTCCTCGCTTTGGGTCAAGGTTTCCAGCGTACGTTTTTCGCGGGTAATATCCCGAAAGGCGCCAATTACTTTGGCCACCTTGCCATTCACGTATATCGGTCGGCAGTTGGCGTGCACGTGGAAGAACTTGCCTTCCTCATTGATCATCTCAAACTCCCCACTACCCGGAACGCCTTGGTCGCGGGCATTGCCTAAAATTTCCTGCGCTCGGGTAGACGACTCTTTGAAAAAATACCGCATGGCAACCTCAAGACTCACCGGATAGTCCAGTGGTAACCCATAGATGCGATAGATCTCATCTGTCCATACCATCTCGTCAGAATCTATCTCCCACTCCCAACCGCCTACACGGGTCATTTCTTGGGCGGTTTCCAGCACCGATAGGTACTGAGATTCCTTGCTGATATTTTCTAGGGTGATTACAAACTGGTCTTTCCTCTTTTCCGGTATAGCCTGGTAGATGGTAAGCCTAAAAAAGACCAGTTTGCCTTGTTTGTCCAATCCTTGCCAGGTACTCGCATTCTGCGATTCGGTATGCTGGCTGGGGTGGGTCAAAATCTCCTTTAATGCTCTATGGCCATCTACTTCTAGCAGGTCATGAAGAGCTTTGCCCACGGCTTCGGTTGCAGAATAGCCCGTGATTTGGGTAAACCCAGAATTGACGTGTTGGATGAGAGTGTCAGAATTGACAATGCAAATGCCGACCGAGATATCTTGAAAAACGGATCGGGCCCATTCGTTCACTTGCTGCGATTTAGCAAGCTCCTCCCTCAGACGCATATTCTCCTTTTCCAAGGCCTCCATCGAAGGAGTTTGGGGAGAAGAAGCCTCTGGAGAAAAAGAAAGATTTTGATCCTCTGGATGGGAGTGCATGTATTTCTAACTAATTCGAGTTTGTGCGGCGGATATATTAATACAACCTTGTTTCGCAATAATTCGAAAAGTTAGGTACTTCCAGTTTGCAGTACAACCATTTGTACTAAATACAGACAAGGTCCTTAAAAACTGCCGTGAAAATCAGACAAGAGGCAATCAGTGGTGAAGCCCTCAGAATGTTTGGACCTAATTGGTACAATAATCAAGAAAATGCCCTCCTACCAATCCCTATTTCCATAATGGAATTTTGAGGTTGAGAAAAAGTTTGACCGTATGTGGGAGTCGAATCTATACTCGCACGTTTTCTTTCAGGCGTTCCATGTACTTGATTTTATTTTTAAAATACAATGTGGCAATGTCGGTGATTATGTCATTTTTCCGTAACTCTTTCAACACCTTCCTTACGTAATCAGCAGTATATTTTTTGCCGTCAGACTTTGCCGTTAGGTTAGCAATTCTTTGATAATCTCCGTGCTCTACAATAGATGGGTTTTCTTTAATTATTTCAATTGCACCTTTTGCCTTGCTCATATCTGTAATGTTTATTTCTTGACGGGTCAAGTATACATTTTCAGGCTTTTATATACAATTATTGAATTTAGTTTATCAATAGTATCTGTGAATTTATTCATAGTTACTGTGCTTATGATCTGTGGTTGAGTTAGTTGCTATCTGGTTTTATAGACCGGTATAAGCTGGAATATGGGGTGAGGTTAATAAACCGCCATATCACAATCTGCACGGTTGAACCCATTCTATTGTACTTCAGGTGGTATTTTTGGTACTATGCAAATAGAATAAACAAACTGCCATAGGATATCATCTATGAAAAAGCTTATTGTATTTGTGATTGTTTTATGTGTTTCCACAAGTGTGTGGGCACAAGAGGAACTGCCCGTTGAACAATGGTATCAGTTTTGGGTGGGCAACTGGGATCTTACTTGGCAAGATGCCGGCGGTGGTACGGGCAAAGGCACCAATCAAATAGTGAGAATTCTAGACGGAAAGGTGATCCAAGAGAACTTCAAAGCACTAGAAGGAGCGCTGGCAGGCTACAGCGGAATGAGCCTTTCGGTGTATAATCCTACCGCAAAACAATGGAAGCAGGCCTGGACCGATAGTCAAGGGGGGTACTTTGATTTTACTGGCCGCAAGGACGAGGATCGGTTTTATTTTGAAACTGCAGAGACCGACAACGGGCAGGGAGGAGTGCAACAGCGCATGGTGTTCTACGAAATCACTGAGGAAGCTTTTACGTGGGATTGGGAATCAACCCAAGATGGAGGAGCCACCTGGACCCTCAACTGGAGGATCCAATATCGAAGACAGCAATAAGCTTCCGGATTAAGCGAAAGCTGTACGTGTATCGGTTTGGTTAAGATTGGGGTGCCGATGCATTACCCAAAACCAAAGTGGTGGTAGCAGAGATAGTACCATCATGCCAGGGTATCCGGTGGGCATTTGTGGGCTATGGTCATGGTGCCGCAAGATTTGGTAAGGGCGGGAGGCAATGAAGTGATGATCAGAATGACGGCTTAGCTCAAACAAAAGTAGGCGCCCCACTACGTGATTGCTATTCCAGGAGTGGTGCGCCTGCACGCGTTCATATTTTCCTTGTGCATTCTTCTGCCGTACTAGCCCGTAGTGTTCTATGTAGTTCACCGTTTCTAGTAGTAGAAACCCTACCGTGGCGGTGGCCACAAAAGCCAGGGCAACAGGCACGGAAAATACCAAAGCGATACTGACAATCAGGCCTAGCTGCAAAGCCTGGAAGCGGAGCATCTCATTTTTCCAGCTGAAAAAGCGAATTCCTTTCCTTCGTAGTCTTTGAGCCTCTAGTTGCCACGCGGACCGAAAGCTGTAGAAGACAGAACGCATCCAGAAGGTATACACCGCTTCTCCACGGCGTGCCGTTGCTGGATCCTCAGGGGTGCTGGCATGCTTGTGGTGCCCACGGTTATGCTCTATATAAAAGTGCATATACAGAGATGAAAGCAACAACGTTTTGGATAGGGCGCGCTCATAAGGTTTAGTCCGGTGGCCTAGCTCATGGGCTACATTGATACCCAATACACCACACATGAGTCCCATGCCCATTATTCGGCCTAGGTATTCCATAGCATGCAACCCGGGTTCTTGAATAACTACACAAAACCAAACGAGAAAAACCCACTGGGTGGGTACTGTGAGATACACCAGCCAATCATAAAACCGATCCGATTTGGCAACCGCCTCTTCCGCAGCTGTCATATTGGTCTCATTGGGGCGGAAAAAGAATTCCAAAAGAGGCACCAACCCAAATGCATACATAATGGGTAGCCAGGTCCAAATGCCTTCTTGGGTAAAAGCAACAGCGGTAGTGGCCGGTATGGAGAAGACCAACAGGTACTTGAGGGCGGCGATTCTTCTATTCATACGGTAAATATAAAAAACTTGAACTAATTAAACTATAATAACCAAAATAGTTTAATATTTAGTAAATCAGACAAGCTCCTTATCTTCGCAGCATGGGTAGAAAAGCAACCACGCGGGAAAGAAAAACCCCCGGGCCTTCCGTACAACGCTGGCTGTCTGACCTATTTTCTTACTGGCAGCAGCACGGTATGGCCCATCAGACGATGGACGACTGGGCTGTAGCGGTGGAGAAGAGTAAGGCTACTTTGTATGCCTACTTTAAGTCTAAGGAGGAGATGGTAGAGGCGGCATTGGCTGTGAAACTGCAGAACATCCAGGCCTTCGAGGGCCCCTTGCAGGACACCTCTCGCTCCTATGTGCAGCGCTACAGTGATGCCTTCGAACTCATTTCTCCCCAGCTTGGTGAAATTTCGGTACTTTTTCTGAGTGACTTACGCACAGAGTTTCCGAAGCAGATGGCCATTGTAGAAACTTTTCTGAACTACGTAGGGAAGGTATTGGGTGAGTTTTATCAGGAGGGATTCCAGGCGGGGGCCTTCCGTGAGGTTAGTATTCCCATGCTAGTGCAGATGGATCAGCTATTTTTTCAGCAGCTTACCGATCCCAAATTTTTGCAAGGGGCGGGTATTTCCTTAAAAGAAGCGGTTACCTACTTTATTGAGTTGAAGTTTCAGGGACTTCTTCGGCATCATTAAATAGATGATACCCACATACCCGACAAAACTTGGCATCATGGGCATGCTTCTTCGCTCCGCAGTTGGGGCAGGGCCCGGGCTTCTTTTGGCTTTTTTCGGCCTTGGATAGTTCTACGGATACTATGCCTGTAGGTACGGCAATTATGCCATAGCCCAATATCATGATAACTGAGGCCACAATCTGACCGAGTGGGGTTTCTGGGGCTATGTCTCCGTACCCTACCGTGGTTAAAGTAACAATGGCCCAATACACACTAATGGGTATGTTGCGGAAGCCATGCTCGGGGCCCTCTATGAGGTACATTAAGCAGCCCATGATGACCACTAAGGTGATGACGGCGCCAATAAAAACGGTGATTTTGGCCATGCTTTGCAGTAGTGCAGTCCGCAATACTTCCGCCTCGCCCATGAAGCGGGTAAGCTTAAGTACCCGAAATACCCGTAGCAACCGTATGGCCCTGATAACGAGTAGGTATTGGGAACCCGCAATTAGTAAGCTGAGAAAGGTGGGAATAATGGAAAGTAGGTCTATGATGCCATAGAAGCTAAATATGTACCTGCGGGGCCTGTCCACTACCAAAATCCGCAGGACATATTCTAAAGTGAATAGTACCGTAAAGCTCCACTCCAGAGTAAAAAATAGGCTGGCAAATTTGATGGAGTAATCACCCACCGTCTCCAGCATTACCACAATGATGCTGGATAGAATGGCTATCAGCAAGGCAACATCAAAAGCTTTGCCCTTGGGCGTGTCACTTTCGAATATGATGATAAACAGGTTGAGTCGCCAACCAGGCTTGATGTGATCTTTGTTGAAAGGGTGCATCCGGTCTTGTTTTGGCGAAAGGATGATATGCTCACTGCCGTGCCGCTAACATGCCTTTTTACGGCTTACTTTCACATAAAGGTAAGCTTGTGTTTGCAATACTTCGATATGCGATCCAGAGAACTGTAAATGAGCATAAAGGGAGCAAGAAAATCAGGGTAGAAAACTAAATCTTTGAAATCCTTTTCTCAAGGCTTGCATACAATAGGTATTCCTGAATAAACTGCGAAAAAGTAGGATTTTCGCCTAGGAGGCTTTTTATGAAGAAATCTACGACCCTGGTGTGGCTAGGTCTGTTTTTGTTGGATGCGGTACTGCATTTGGTCAGTACGCAAATTGAAGGGCAGCTATTTAACCAGGTGACAAAGGCATTACTGATGCCCTTGTTGATTGTATATGCCATTACCAAGAAAAGTATTATCGCTCCTCGGCTAAAAAGGAGCCTGGTCATTGCACTTTTATTCTCTTGGGTAGGTGACATACTGTTGGCCCTTCCGGTGTCAGGGTATTTTATTCCTGGGTTGGCGGCATTTTTAGTAGGCCATGTAGTCTATATTGTAGCCTACGGATACGCCTCAGCTACCTATCCGCTCAAGGTAATTTGGCACAGGTGGTGGTACTCTCTCCCCATAGTAGGGTATGGCTTTAGTTTCATTGCTTGGTTACTACCCAAACTGCCTTCGGGTCTGGAGATTCCGGTGGTTCTTTATGCTTTGGTAATTACTGTGATGCTACTCGCTGCTGCCGGCCGTGGTAAGTATACCCATCCTACTAGCTTTATCTTTGTTTTGTTAGGGGCCGTCTTCTTCGCATTGTCCGACAGTATGATCGCGATCAATCGCTTTGTGAACCCCCTGGAACAGGGTAGCCTGCTCATAATGAGTACCTATATTTTAGGGCAGTGGCTGATTACCGAAGGTTTGCTTCGGCATCCGTCCCCGGCTGAATAGTAGGTATGCAGAGCTTTTTTGGGAAATAATTGGTATTTTGGTACCCTGCAAATTCACCAAATTTGGTTTCACCTATCGATTACTACCATGAGAAAGATTGACGCGCTGCTGAACGAATATGGCGAAAGCCACCAGAATGCTTTCAATAAACGCGTGCACTGGATCTGTGTTCCCTCTATATTTTTTAGCATTGTGGGCCTTATAACGAGTATTCCCTCTGGGTTAGTTTCCGACTTGCTGCCAGGTCTGGGGGCATATGCCAACTGGGCCACGGTAGGTATGGTCATGGCTTTGGTATACTATCTGCGCCTGAGCTTTCCCTTGTTTCTTGGGTTTATCCTTTGGGGAGCATTTTGCCTGTGGGGTAATGTGCAACTGGCTGGTTTAGGTTTTGCTCCCTTGTGGGCTATCAGCCTTACCATCTTTGTGGCTGCTTGGTTGGGACAATTCTACGGCCACAAGGTTGAAGGCAAAAAACCTTCTTTCTTCAAAGACTTGCAATTCTTGATGATTGGCCCTGCTTGGCTTCTGCACTTCATTTATAAAAGAGCAGGGGTGAAGTACTAAACTGCGGTTCATCTAAAATAGAAAACCCCGAATCCTGATCAGATTCGGGGTTTTCTTATGTATAGGGATGGCCCACTTTACGTGTATCTGCGTTCTTGAAACTTGCCTAGCTTCTTCAGCATCCATTTATATGCCTTGCCTGAATAATCCTTCGGATCAGGATCATCGATGGCATTTTCCTGGTCAGCAAAGTGAGGATATACATACTCGTCCATAAACTCTTCAATGCGATTCTGTCGTGCAGGATTGCCAATCAGCAATACCTGATCATCTATATCATCTATTACATCGATTTGCGTTGGCGGATGAGTTTCCTCTGCTTTTTCTATCCAAACTGAGTGGAAGGTATAGGCAAAGCGGAACTTATCATGGTGTAACTTACACACCGGGCCTTTGGCCAGGTCATGAGCATCCCATAGCCATACTTCGCTCTGAAATTCTCCCTTCTCCAAATTTACCGGCACCGTTACCGTACATAAAATGTACCCATCCTGATCTTCAGGGATAGCCTCATTGCGTGTTTCGCGAGGAATAAACTGGATTGAGCGTATGTAGTGCTTCTCCTCAAAGAGGTAGAAATCGTCAATTTTCAACTTAGGTGCGCTATGGTCTACACGGGCCAAGCCTATCGGGACACCGGTTTTGCATAGCTCTTCCATCTTCTCTATGGATACTTCCCGGTTAGGATAGTCCTTGTACAGCTCAAAGATGAACTCAGTCACATGGTCCTTGTCCAGCCCGTATATCTGCCAGTACATACTTTTCAGGTCCTCCACTCGAGGGCCTACCTCTTCGTATCCGCGGAACGTGTATAGCCCTACCGCCCAGGTGTGAGCGCCAATGTTTTTGGGGTCTTCCAGGTTTCCGGTTTCGAAGAGCACGCTGGTTTTATCGTCTACCATCTTGCCCGTGGTAGGATCAAAAACGAAGCGACCTACCCGGCCAATGTCCATTGGGCCTACGCTCAGGTAGCCCAGGTGTTCTTTATCGATGGGCTCACCGGTTTCCATCACCTTGTCAAAGTGCCGCATCCATTCCGCGGGGCAGTTTGCGGTGTTGTTGGCCGTCATTACAGTGATCAGGCCGTCCTCCTCCTTGTAGTTGGCGGTGAAGTGTACGCATTCCAGCGGAATAAGTGCCCGCACGGCTTCTACAGAAGATTTCCCAGGTACCAAATCGCTTTTCTTTACAAAGTAAAGCGCCGAGATGGGGTGCATGGGCTGGGTGAAAAGCTCACGCATCGTCTCCTCAATATCTGGAATTAGCGGCTTGATCAGGTTAAACATCAGGCTCAGGTTCACCTTGAACGAGCTGTCAGAGAAGATTACGTAGTTCTCCGTAACCCCCATCTGGTGCATGTTATCCCGGATCTTGATGTCCTTACCGCCACAGCGGATCCGCCAACGCTCCACATCCGGAGTGCCGTCCCACATAGTTAGGAACACCGCATCATCCGGGATGATACTTTCTTTAATATCCTCAAACAGATCCTTGAATTTGGGGTCTTTCTTGGCGGGCAACTCTTTGGTGTCCTCCATCATAAACCGTTCAAATTCTCTTTGGCCCTGCTCTTTCCCTTTGGCGCGTGCCTTTTCGGCTGCTTTGATGATCCGCTCTTTAGTCTTTTCCGGATCGCGCAATGAGCTAATCAAAATCCGCTGAAAGCCCACCAAGGTGGATACGCCCTTGAGGTAATTTACTACATATACCTTTTTGTCGTTGTAGTCCCAGATGGGGTGTGCCGTAGAAAGAATGGCTTTGAAAGGATAGCGCCACAACCACTCAGGTACAAGCGATGCCGTGTCATCATTCTTAAGGATGGGTGCTTTCAGATCCAAATGGAGAGGGTCTACTTCCCAGGGGCGCCCCGCCTCATAGGTCCCTAGCATCCGTATAGGCCCCTCGTCCTCAAACCGGATAGGAATCATGGCCACATTGAGTTGGTTGGCTTGTCCTAGCTGCATGCTAAAACGAGCCATGCCAGTGCTGTTGAATTTCCAATCCCAGCTATCGAAACGCTTGTCGGCGCGTGCCGGTCCCCCATCTCGCAAGGCGTAGTCTGCCCAGTAGGTCGGGGTTTTCGCCAAGCGAGTTTTGAGCTTCACTTTGCCCTTCTCGTCAAAGTCCATCCGGATCATCATTCCGTCTCCGTTGAACAGAGGGCTGCCATAGTCGGGTAGCCTATTGCCTTCATGGTCTTTTTCTACAAAAGGAAGGCCTCCCGAATCCACGGTGCCTACAGCAGAATTGAAATACACATGACCCGCTAGGTCTTGGGGGAGCTCCCCTTCTATTATATTGAGATCAACATCAAGCTCCTCACGCGAGGCACTGATAAACCGATCCATCGGCGGGATGAACCGGAGTTCTTCCTTAAAGCTATTGTCCGCCATTTTGATGTATGTGCTTGGTTAGGTGATGGTAATGTAGTTCAATTTTTTTGTCTTGAATAGGAAGCAATGCGATTAATCGATGAATGAACCTGTTTGTGACTAATCAACTCAAAAAAACCTCCTGATTGAAAAATAATGACTACCAAAGGGAAATCAGTCAGATGGACTTTTCGAGAAAACCTTTGCTTTCATGGAGTTGGTTTGGTATCGGTGGTATGGGGGTAAAGGAATTAATGTGTCAAAAATGCCGATGATGAACATACGTAATTGTTGTAGTGTCTCATGGGATTTACCTGAAAGCTTACTGGTAGCCTGAGTGTCACTACGGAAGACCGCAATCCTACAAAAATAGAGGCCCATCCAAATGAAATAAGGCTCCGTGGCTGGGCAGCGCTGCTCTCGTGTGTCATTAACATCCTACAGATTCTGCTCATTCCTGAGTGCGAAATATTACCCTGCCTGCACAAACGTAGTGCGATATTGAAGGATGCGGCGGTAGTCCAAAATATTGCCCTTTCGGGTGAGAATACCTGTTTTCAGGGATACTCTATTGGGTCCTTTTTAGGGATAAACTACGGCATTTAGCCCTTATCGAGCACAGCGCACCCACAGGCTAATATGTGGCTGGGGAATTCTGCCTCACAAACTTCGCTTGTGGAGTATGTCCGATGTACAGGTTTCACTAGTAGCCACGGTGGCTGTGATTACTCAATTAGCTTCATGTTGCGGGCCTTTATGACCAGCTCAACGGCATTTTTCACCTCCAGTTTTCGCATCAGGTTCGCTCGATGAGTATCTACCGTACGCGGACTTACAAAGAGCGAATCAGCAATCTGGGCACTGGTTAGCCCCTCACCTACCATTTTGAGCACCTCTTTTTCTCGCTTCGTTACGTGTACCTCCTCTTCCTCATCGTCCTTTTTGCCAGAGCCTTGGGCGAAATTCTCCAGTACCACCGCCTGAATGGTGCTGCTAAAGAAAATCTTACCCTCTGTTACCCATTTTATGGCATCTAGCATATCCGTTCCGGCATCTCCTTTGGCTACATATCCCTTAGCACCCAGCTCCAAACACTTGTCTACATATTGGTAGTCACTGTGCATGGTGAGCATGATGATTTTTGTGGGGGTTCCTTGCTCCCCCAGTTGGTTCAGAACCTCAATGCCTGTCATGTCGGGCATAGAAATGTCCAAGATGGCCACATCCGGTTTGTTTTGAATAATCAATTGTAAAGCGGTGGCTCCATCTCCTGCTTCCGCCATTAGTCTCAGGCCTTCCTGGTCGGCCAGGGTGGCCTTGATGCCGTTGCGTATCAATTCATGATCGTCTGCGATGATGATATTCATGGTAGTAGGGCTATAGGTGCAGTTAAATGGACTAAAGTTCCCAGCTTTTCGCTAGACTCAATGGTGAGCTCACCATTGATAATGGCGGCCCGATCCTTCATGTTTTTCAGACCGTGAGAGGAGTGATTGGTTTGGAGTTGTTGTATATCAAAACCCTTCCCATCATCTTCTATGGTCAGGTCTATCGCATGAGTTTCCAGCGTCATCTGAATATGGATAGTCTCTGCTTGTGAATATTTAATAGCATTGTTCAAGGCCTCCTGAATGATACGGAACACAGCAATTTTCTGACTGTAAGGCAAATCTGGGGCTAGTTCTCCGGCCACCAGTTTAATCTGTCCTTCAAATAAGGGGGCTAAGTTGTTTACCAGGCTTTGTACGCACTGTTTTAGGGGCAAGTCTTCCAGAGTCCTAGGTATTAGGTTTTCCGAAATACGGGTGGTCTCCTGAATCGCCTCGTCCAACAATTGCCGAAGCGGCTGGGTGTGTTCCGGGCTTGCATGCTTACTGAGTATGGTATCTATGTGCAATTTGATACCGGATAACATCTGGCCCAAGCTGTCGTGCAGATCGCGCGCCACCCGAGTCCGTTCCCCTTCCTGTCCTTCTATCAAGGCAGCCAGATTGGCACGTTCTATCTCCTTCTTGAGCTGTTCGTTGCGGTAGTCAGTGGTGATGTCCCTAAAAGTGAGCAGATACCCTGCTTGGGAATCCGTGCCGGTCTGGAAGGGTACCAAGGTGAAATCACTAAATACGCGATCTTTGAGTAGGGGGGAGAGGGTCCAGGCACCATCCAAATGATGATCGCTTTGCAAAGCAGACCACCAACTAGTGTGTTCTGTGGTCCCATCCGTTCCTTGAGGAACGGCCTGGATCACATCGGTGATGGGTATTCCTGCCAGATCATCTGATGCTTGTAGTATGTTTTTGAATACCGGATTGACAAAGGTAATGCAGCCCTGTTGGTCTAGCGTAGCCAACGGTACTGGTATAGAATTCACGGCAGCGAAGAACTTTTCTTCACTTACCCGAAGCTGTTTTTCTACCTGATCTTTGTGCAAAACCATTTCAATATTGGTGAGGAGTTCACGCTCATTGAAAGGCTTCATTACGTAGCCAAAGGGACCGGTAATTTTTGCCCGTTCTATAGTTTCTACATCCGACAAGGCAGTCAAGTAGATAATAGGTATGTCTTGTTCTTCCCGTATTTGAGTGGCTGTTTCTATACCATCCATGTCGCCCTCCAGCATGATGTCCATCAAGATTAGGTCTGGAGTGTGTTCGCGAGCTTGACGAAGTGCGTCATCACCGTTAGTCACTGTGCCCACCACGCCATATCCTGCATATTCCAGGCTTTTCTTCAAGTGTAGGCCCACCATCCTGGCGTCTTCTACTATCAACAACTGCTTTGGGGCCAGGGCATCCATCATGGAGTATTACAAATAGAAGTTAGGATTTTACCAAATCATTGGTCATAAGGTAGCAATCATGGTCAAGGCTCACAATGATTTTGGGAAAAACACTTTAAATGTTGTTCCCTGGTTAGAGTCCACGGTAACATTTTCTGCTTTGAGCTGAGAAATAAAGACTTCGATGAATTGAAAACCGAGACTTCCCTGGTTGGGGAATTTACCTTCTGGTAGGCCTATTCCATTATCCTTTACCGTGAGTACATGGTGGTTCTCCCCTTCCTCTAATATCACCCAGATGCATCCGGTATTTCGACCATGAAAAGCATGTTTGAAGGCATTGCTTACCAGCTCGTTTATCAGTAATCCCAGGGTAGATACCATATCTACATGCAAGGTGATGTCAGCTACCTCTTTTACTACCTCTATGTGCACGCCCTCGTGGGTATAAGATGATGCTATATCACGTATCAATCCTTGCAAATAGGGTAGAACATTCAAATGGCCGAATCCATGCACTTGTAAAAGCCGCTCATGAATTTTTGCCAGTGATTTTATTCGGTTCTCCGTATCCCGGATAAAATTCTGAAGTCCTTCATCTTTCGCTTCTAATTGGTTCAGGTATAGAATGCTGGAGATGAGCTGTAGGTTATTTTTAACCCTATGGTGTATCTCCCGTATCAGCATGTCCTTATCCTCCAGGGCTACATTCAGGTCCTCTTCCACCGATTTCTGGTGGGTTATGTCCGTGGCCGTACCTACAAACAGTAAATCGCCTTGTCGATCTTGAATGGCATCGGCGCGAGCCAGAATCCAATGCAAAAGTCCGTCCGGAGTGATGATTCTGTATTCTTCGTTGAAAGGAGCCCCTCCGAAATGAGCTTCAAGCGCTTGGGCTATCCTGGGCTTGTCCTTATCATATATGGACTGGAAAAAGATCTCCGGATTTTCAAAGATTTCGGCCTTTGGTACCTTCCAAAGGTCCTCGAAGGAATCACTAATGAATATCATTTCCTTGCTGTTCCGAATCCAGAAAACCTCGCGCAGGTTGGTGGAAAGTAAGTTGAAGCGGTATTGGGCTTCTTGTAGTATTCTTTCCGTATTCTTTTTCTCGGTTACGTTCTGATGGGAAATGACGGCCCCGCCTTCTTCCAATGGAATGGGCTCAACCCGCATTCTAAACCATCGCTCTTCTTTTGGGGTGTGGCAGGGGTATTCCTCTTCGTATTGGTGCCCGGCGGCCAATACTTCACGAATGCCCTTGAGGGTAGTCTGAAGTTGTAACTCACCTGCTTTTATGCCCACCTCTATCTCCTCCAGATAATTTGCTCCTTCTGCACTGGTGTTGAGTATGTTTTCATTCTCTTGTGCAAAATTGATCCAGTTTTGGTTGGTAGCGGTGATGATGCCTTCTTGATTGATGATGCATACCATGGCGCCCGGGCTGGCCAGAAGGGCTCGTTCCATTACCTTTTTGCGCTGTAGTTCTGTCTCCTGGGCTAACTGTTGCGTAATATCACGACCTACCGCGAACAACCGGTTGGAGGGAGAGTCTACCACGGCCGTCCACTGTAGGGTTACTTCCTTGCCTTGGCGGGTAGTATAGGTGATATTAGTAGGAGCAATAGTTCCCGATTTTCGCTGTTGGTTGCGGTCCAGGGCCTGCTGTAAAGGGGACATGCCTACCTGCTCCGCCATATCCTCCCATTCGAAGGTAGATAGGTCCTCTTCCAAGGAAAGTTGCAGTGCCTCCCGCATGGTTTGATTCATTTCCACCACCTGACCCTGTAAAGTCATCACTATCATATACTCTGGCGAAAGATGAAATAGCTGGCGGTACTCCTCCAGTCGCTGTTGCTGTAGTATGCTTTCTGTAACTACCCGAGTTACAGAATAAATCTTCTGGCTCTCATTGTCAGAGATAGCATTCCATTCCAGCCATTCGTACCCGCCATTTTTCTTTAGATAGCGGTTTCGGAAATTCACCACCTCCGGTTTTTCGCCCCATATTTCTTCCGCTTCTTTTAAAGTGTGCTCCACATCATTGGGGTGTACAAAATGAAGAAAAGGATTCGCCATCAGTTCCTCTTCAGAATACCCCAATACGCGCATCCATTCTGGATTGATTTGCGTGAAAAAGCCATCAAAATCTGAGATGGAGATCAGGTCGTTGGAGATGTTAAACAACCGGTTGAACTCTTCCAGTCGCTCTTTATGTTTCAGCTCCTCGGTAATGTCTCGAGCTACAAAGTATACTTTTTGCTTGGGCAGATCAGAGACGAAATTCCACTCTAACCAGCGGTAACTGCCATCAGCACACTGGAATCGGTTCTTTATTTTGCCCTCCCTGTGTGATACCTGGGCTATTTCTGTTGTAAACTGGATGGTTCTTTCCAGATCATCCGGATGGATAAAGTTTACTGAAGGCTCACTAATTAAGGTGTCGAAGGTATGGCCTAGCGTTTTTATCCATTGGGGATTCAGTTGCTCAAAATATCCTTCGAAATTTGCCACCCCAATAAGGTTGTTGGATAGTTCAATCAGCCTACCATAGTTTTCCAGCTCTAGCTGCGCACGCTTTTTCTCGTCTATGTCCTGAAACACTCCCGTGAGTTGCACCACCTTGCCCTCTTTCACAATAGCATGCCCCATGGCTCGCACCCAAATTTCACGGCCCTTGGCAGTGATGAAGAGGCACTCCAAATCCCACGGAGTCTGGTGGGCAGAGGCTTCATTGACGGCATCGCGAATGATATCACGGTAATCTGGGTGGTAAAAGTTGATGGCTTGCTCCAGGTCTGGCTCGTAGTCCATAGGCACCTCATGCAGGCGTTTAACCTGGTCGCTCCACCAAATGTGGTTACTAGCAAAGTCCACAATCCACCCTCCAATTTTGCCAATCTCCTGAGCCTGTAGCAGCCGCTCTTCCCGTATACTGGCATGGCGCCGCTGGGCCTCATCGGCACTCAGGTTGTTTTGCAGACTCACAAAGCTGACTACCTGGCCTTGCTCATTGTGGATAGGATATATGGACCACTCCACAAAATAGCGCTTATCGGTTTTCGTGTAGTTGTACGTTCTTCCATGCCAAGGGCGCCCTTGGCCTATAGCTTCCCGCAATTTTTTGGTGACCTCAGGGTCGGTGTCAGGGCCTTGGAGCATTTTAGGATTTCGACCCAGTAGTTCTTCTTTGGAATATCCTGTGAGCTGACAAAAGCTAGGATTTACATAGATCATTTCAGGGTTAGCGGGGTCTCCGTTGGTGATGCATATAGCATCCTGAATATGCTCCACAGCACACTGGAAGGCATCTACGGTTTCCTGTATTGCGTCTCCGGATGGGGTTAGGCTATCAGAAGGAGTGAAAGCAACCGCCCAGCCATGGTCCGTCGTGCGTACTACACATTGCGTATTGTACTGCTGGCCTTGCCAACGTACGGTGGCGAGGGATATTTTGGCTTTGCGCTGAGGTTGGCGTTCGAGTTGGTGAGTAATAGAAAGGTAGGATGCCACGTCGAGTAGTGTCTTTATGGGGGTGGCTTGCCAGTCTTGTGGGGCGATTTCCCATCCTTTGTAGGTTCCGATTACTGTCTTAATGATGCCTGATTTATCGACTTCCAAAAAAATGGTATCCACCAAATCGGCGTAGGTGGAAACTAACAGATGCTCGTTCTCCATGCGTAAAATATAGGAACTCATTAGGGGGCTTACAATTTACTGGGCCGGCCTTGGGCAAGCATCGGTAGATGTGCGTAAATTTGGGTTAGCCCAGGCTCAACAGCACTCCTGAAGTACTCAGGGCACGAAAGTCTGGGTATTTGTTTAAGATTTTGGCAATTGTTTTTTGATTATCAAGCAATTACCTATCTTTGCAATCCTTTTTGGGAAAGAACGGAGATAAAGCATTCATAGATCATGAAAAAAGATATTCATCCCGAATACAACTACGTAGTCTTTGAGGACCTGGCCAGCGATTTCAAATTCCTGACCAAGTCAACCATGGGTTCTAAAGAGACTATCAAGTGGGAAGACGGCAATGAGTATCCGTTGATAAAGGTGGAAGTTAGTTCTAACTCTCACCCCTTCTACACGGGTAAGAACATGCTGTTGGATACTACCGGTCGGGTGGAGAAGTTCAAGCAGCGCTACGCCAAGAAGAAGCCTGCTCAGAAGAAAGAAGACTAATACAGGTCTGCTTCTCTCTCCGAAGGGAAAAAAGTCTCCCGCACCAAGCTGTGTGGGAGACTTTTTTATTTTTGCCCCATGCTGCTACTATTGGTGGACCCGCTAGAGGTCCGCACCAACCTACTGCCCCTTACCTATACCCGGCCGGTGGCCGGTATCCGGGTGGGCATCGAAACAATTTCTGAGAAATGGCAACGCCGCCTGCCGGGCGAATGGGCCTACATTACACAAGAATATCTGGAGTCTCGCTATCCGTTTCGGGTAGCGGATGACGTACTGCTCCTGCATGGTGGGGTGTGCCCTTCGGATGCCTTGGTGCTAGCGCTGGAGCAATTGGCCCCAGGGCAATCACTAGTACAGGGCGATACCGTGCTGGCTACCCGTGGTGGCGAGCAGGAGGCCCAGAAAGCCAGATCTTCCGGGGTTATTCCCCAACTACAGCCCGTAGCCTTTACCCAGGAACTCACTGTCATTAGCCAGGTATGGCATATCTTTCAGAAGAACGGGGAGCAAATCCGGGCCGATTTTGAGGCCATTACCCAGGGACGCCATAGCGCTGGGTTGGATTGCCCACATACTACACTACTGGGCAAGGAAAACATCTTTGTGGAGGAGGGGGCCAAGGTGACAGCAGCCATTTTGAATGCTGAGCGAGGGCCCATCTACCTGGGAAAGAATAGCGAAATACAAGAAGGAGCCATAATCAGGGGTCCTTTAGCTCTGGGCGAAGGTTCGGTAGTGAATATGGGGGCTAAACTGAGAGGAGATAACACCGTAGGGCCGTGGTGCAAGGTGGGAGGTGAGGTGAGCAACTCTGTGCTGTTTGCCTATAGCAGTAAGGGGCACGATGGCTTTATTGGCAATACAGTGATTGGTGAATGGTGCAATCTGGGTGCGGATACCAATACCTCCAACCTGAAAAATAACTACGCTCCCGTGAAACTCTGGAACTATAAGAAAGGGGGCTTTGTGAACAGCGGCCAGCAGTTTTGTGGTCTCATCATGGGCGACCACTCCAAGACGGGAATCAACACCATGCTGAACACCGGTACGGTGGTAGGGGTAAGTGCCAATATCTTCGGCCCAGGCTTTCCGCGCAATTTCATTCCCTCCTTTGCTTGGGGCGGTAGCCAAGGCTTTACTACCTTTCAAATCAGGAAGGCCTTTGAAGTGGCCGAACGAGTTATGCCGCGTCGCAATCGTGAGTTAGACGAGGCAGAAAAAGGGATATTACAAACGGTATTCGATGCTTCTGCTGAGTACCGTATTTGGGAGAAAAAATAGGTATGCGTTTTTCGGCCATTCCCGGGCATACGGGCATAAAACAAACACTGCTTTCGGCAGTACAGCGCAACCATGTAGCACATGCGCAGTTATTTGTGGGGCCTGAAGGTAGTGCTACCTTGCCCTTGGCGTTGGCCTACCTCACCTACCTCAACTGCGAGAACCCCTCTGGCATCGATAGTTGTGGTGAGTGTCCTTCTTGCGTAAAGATGGATAAGTATATCCATCCAGATCTCCATTTTGTGATGCCCGTAAGCTCTACCAAGCAAGTCACGGGTAAGGATGTGGTGAGCCAGAGTTTCTTGAAGGAATGGCGCGAGTTTTTGGTCGAGAGCCCCTATGGGTCCGTTGAAGATTGGGCGTTCGCCTACGGAGGTGAGAACAAGCAGGTGAACATATCACGCGAGGAGAGCCGCCAAATCATTCGTAACCTATCCCTGAAAGCCTTTGAGGGGCGCTACAAGGCCATGCTGATCTGGCTGCCAGAGTACATGCACCCCTCGGCCGCCAATGGCATCCTTAAGATCTTGGAAGAACCACCCGAGCGCACGGTGTTTATCCTGGTGACTCAGGATACCGAAAAGCTGTTGACCACCATTCTTTCGCGTACGCAAAAGGTACAGGTGCCAGGCTTTTCTGATGAGGAGGTAGCCCAAATACTGGAAACAGAGTACGAAGCTACCGACACCCAGGCACGACAGGTGGCACACCTGGCCGAGGGCAATCTAAGTGCGGCCCGTAAGCTGCTTAGCCAAGTGGAGGACGATAGCCATGCGCTCTTCCGTGACTGGATGCGGCTGTGCTATGTATGGGATTTTACCAAGCTGGTGACTTGGTCAGATGACTACCAGAAGATGAGCAAGGCTAGCCAGCGCACCGTGTTACAGTACGGGATTAACCTGCTGCGCGAATCGCTGATGAGTTCAGCAGGAGTGGAAGACCTCATTCGGCTGTTTGGCGAGGAGGTGGAGTTTGTGAAGAACTTCGGGAAGGTGCTGGACGCAGACAAAATTGCTGGTATGTACGAAGTGCTCAACCGCATGCTGTATTACTTGGAGCGAAACGCAAGTCCCAAAATCCAGATGATGAACCTGAGCATGAAATTGGCAAGGATTCTACGGGGGTGACCAAAACCCTTGTTCTTGCCAAGAATGGATAGTTTCTCTTCGGACAGGAAATAGATCCCCGACACCTGATCAATACCGCCACTTATTCTATAGTTGACAAGCTAAAAAAAAACAGCGCCTCTCTCAGGCGCTGTAGATTTAGTAGGTATTGGCTTGTTTACACTTCATAGAAGAATGCTTGGGCAGGAAAGGGCTCAGGAGTTTCAATGCTGTCGCCGATCAGTCTTCTGAGGGACACGTGCAGGTCTAGCATATAGGTACATCGACTAAGTGAAATGTTATTTGCCCCATGGTTTATGCCCAGATTTGCGTTGTTTATGGTGGCGGTACCGGTGGGTAAAATGTCATTTTGTGGTAGCCGGGCTCCATCGGTTAAGGTGAAGGTAGGCCCACCTGATTTTCTGAGGGTGATGGAAGCGCTACGCAAGTGCGGATGATGGACCGTATAGGCCACTCCTATATTGCCTGAGACGGGGCTGCACAAGTTGGTGCGGTTGTCAACTAGGTCCATTTTCAGCACCGGATCTGCATTGCTGATGTACACCGAGTTAAGGGTAGTGCCGCTTTGAGGAGGTGTTTGGTATACCCCTTCTGAAATCACCTCTCGCATCTCAAACCGGATGGCAATCTTTTGCCGGGGCATTGGCTGGGCAATGGCATCGCCGGGAGTATTTACCGTGGGCGTGGTAACACGCGGGCTCATATCGCTAGAGATTTTTGCCGAGTCTATACCCATAAGGAACTCACTGTCCCAGGCCCAACTCCCGGTATTCAGGTCGTTTTCATCCAGATTGGGATCATTCTGAAAGGTTTTACGGATGCATTCCAATAGATTGACCCAGCCGTCCGCTTTTATGAAACTCTGTTCCAGATACACATCTACTGAGTCATTGGAAAGGTTACTCGTAAGGGTGCCCAACAATACACGTTGGAAGTAGGGCGAGGTGCCATCAATAACATTGGGGCTAAAGTGGCTTTGGTCAATATAGGTTCGGCTCGCCGTGATGGCGTTGGCGGCGGTAACGGTAGTGCTCACCAGAAAGCGGTACTCGTAGGGGTTGCCGGTAAGGGTCTCTAAACTAGAGGTAGGCGGCACATTGCCTTGCATAGCCAATACCCCTTTGAGCGCAAAGCCATTACGGGCAAAACCATCAGTATCAAAAGCATGAAGAGATCTGTCATCAGGAATTTTGAGGCTACGTGCAATCCGCAACCAGCCACCTGAAGTTGCTGTTCCTTCTAGCGGTACACACAGACTGACACAAAAGCAGTGGCCTCGGTCCTTGCGGTCGGGTTGCATCCCTACCTCCCTATTCTCCTTGAATACTACATCTCCGTCGGGTGACTGAACCTGAAAATATACGTCAGGTCCAAAACCGCCAGTGTTAAAAGGGGTCTCTACGTTGAGGCCTAAAAAGGACAGGAAGGTTTGTTTGAAATCCAGGCTTTGGTAATCAATACGGAAATAGCCATTGTCATCAGTAATGGCCGTGCCAAGGTTGTCATCGTTTAGTAGGTCCTTATCCATTGCCGTGACCCGATATCCTTTGGCTGGAATCTTAGAATTTTTGCAGGAGACGATTCGGCCGCATATGACCCAGGCGTCGTACAGTTTGCGGATCACATTGCACCAGAAGTCTTGGTATAGCCGAAGCGTTACCTTCATTCCTTCCTCTTCCCAGCGGTCTGGGGTAAAGGTGGCCACCCTAATCTGTACGGTCTTTTTTACCTCGCTTCTCTGGTGCGGTAGCTTAGAAAGCTTTACGTGTAGGGTGACACCCGGTGTAAGCTTGGCAGCATCTACATGCAATTCGAAACTGCCGTCTGCACTGGTTTGGGCGCTGCCTATGGGTTTGCGGCCATCTAGTTCATCTTCCTGCACTATGCTTTGGAAGCTGATGTTGCCCTTACCGCTGTAGGGCTCCTCAGTCTTTAGTTGCTCATAAGCAATGATGGTGACCTCCGGAAGGAATTCCGTACAGTCGTTGCATAGTTCGGCAAGGGTCTTGCCAATGATAATCTGACTCATGGGATCAATGAATTAAGTTGGTTCATGAAAATTCGAGTGCCAAGATCAAGGCATTTCCAATGAAATGATTCAGCCCATCCACCAGGAAAGGGGTGTGTCTTTCACCCAAAAGTGCATTGGGTCATTTAACGGATAGGTTAGGGTAAATCACGATAAAAGGGAGCGTGGGTGCCCGTAGAGGGGCTTTCTCTACTGGATGGTTGCTGGGATTTGTGGCCTTGCCATATACCTGCCACCTTGAGGGCAATTGCTGGTCCTTTTCGAGGCTACAGCAAGGAATCAACCTAATGTTTAACCATCACTATTATATTATGAGAAGGATAGCTTCCCCCATTCAGCTACTGATTGCAGGCCTGCTAATGGCCAATTTATTGGTGTTCTGTTCCAACACTAGTCAAGAAGGCTCCGCAGATAAATGCCTGGCTGTAGGAAATGAGATGCCTACGTTTGTACCTATTGCTGAATATATTGCCAATACGAGTCGGTATAAAACAGAAATTGCCGATGTAGAAACCCGAAAGCTGGTGAGTATGAACAGCCTCTGGAACGACCAGGGGCCTAAGGCGGCCTCTCAGCATATTACTTTTACTATGGCCGAGTTGAAGGGGTTTATTTACAATGTAGAACAGCGGTATTTGCAGACCTACAACACCCTACCGCAAAACCTGAGTATAACGTGGTCTTATGCCTTGTATGGCAGGGATGCTCATTATCCGTCCGGACATGCGGAATACAAGTCATTACAAACATTGTATGGTATGCCCAGTATCCTCACCGCCAAGGGGCCTTCGTTGTTGTACATTACGGATTCGGCTATTTTTCAGGAGGATGAGGTAGATGATGTAAATGAGGCCCAGTCGGCTTTTTTCTCTTTCCGTTCTACTGATGCTGACTCTACCTCTGGTTTAGACAAAGTAGGGGGTAAAGATGTCTACGCCATTACGTATGATCCCTTTAACCGTGGTGGACTTTGTCCTCCTTGTTCAGATGAAATGAAGCCAATACAAAAGGCTATCGCATCCAAAGGAGAGGAGCATCCTGAAGGAACCAATTAAATATGAATCAACTCATTCCTTGGTTTGAAATAGCCGCCATGGCGGCATCTTGGTTGGCGATTCAGCAGATTCGCCAATCCCCTTCTTTGTGGGTATTTCCTGTTTTGCTCACCATCATAGTGGGAGTAGATTCAACCCAAATTATTTTTCAAACCGGGGCTTATCATAACAACACCCTCATTTATAACCTGCAAGAGCCCATCATTTGGTTGCTCTATGCCAGCTCACTGTATCTGGCTTTCAACGCTCCCAAGTTCAAAAGAATCACCGTAGGTTCGGGTCTACTCTACCTGCTGGTCGCAATTATCACCATGCCTTACTACCTAAGGGAACAACAATTCAATGTCATTCTGGTGGCGGTAGGTTCGGCACTGATCATTGGGTTAATCCTGCTGAAATTATATGAGATGCTAGAGAGCCCGATGGGGTTCAATTTTTTGCGGAAGCCCTACTTCTACATTCTTTTCCTGTACCTTATTTTCAATGTGAGCACCTTGCCATATTTCACCATGGTCAATTGGCTAGTTTATGATTTGGGAAGAGAAGATATCATCAAGGTGCTAAAGAATGTGATGTCGGTAATGAACGTGTTGCTATATGCTACCTATACCGTTTGCTTCTTATGGATTCGAGTAACGAAGGTGTCCTCCTGATTGCCACTTCCGCGGTCATTCTAGTTTGCTTTGCCATAGCCGTACTGGCGGTTATGTTGATCTACCGCCGACGGAAGCTGGAGCACAAGCAAGAAGTACAAGAACTCAATGAGCGCTTTACTCAGGAACTGCTACGCAGCCAACTGGAAATACAGCAGCAGACCATGGAACATATTGGGCGTGAGATTCATGACAATGTAGGTAGCCAACTCACCTTGGCGTCTTTGTATACCAACCAATTGCCCACCAACGAAGAGGAAGAGCCTAGTGTAGGAGAGCAAATCGGCCAGATCATAGACCAAGCGTTGGTGGACTTACGTGGCCTGTCGAAAAGCCTGACGGCTGGCCATGCTATGCAACAAACCAGCCTGCGTGACCTGCTACAGCAGGAATGTCAGAAACTTAACCGGGCAAACGACTGTACGGTGTCGTTCGGTGGTACAGCGCCTACTGCACCCGGTTCCTTAGAGGTCAATAGCTTTGTGCTGCGCATAGTGCAGGAGTTTATTCAGAATAGCTTCAAGCATGCTCAGTGTACCGAAATCGATGTTCGGCTAGACCCTCATTCAGGGGGTATGCGTCTGCAATTATCGGATAATGGAATAGGCTTCGATCCTGAATCACTGCCGGAGAATCACGGCATTGGCCTGCGCAATATGCAGTCGCGCGCCGAAATCATTCGTGCGGATTTTTCCTTACATTCAAAGGAGGGCGAAGGAACGCAATTGATCCTTACTATTCCTCCTTTGTCTGCAAACGCCTAGCCATTATGAACCACCGCGTTGCCATTGTGGATGATCACGTACTGATTGCGAAAGCACTCACATCCATCATTGAGAAATTGGGGCCGTACCGGGTACTTTATGAAGTTGAAAACGGTCAACAATTGGTGGATCGGTTTGGGGAGGCTCGTCATATTCCTGACATCGTGCTTCTGGATGTAAATATGCCCGTAATGGACGGCTTCGAAACGGCTGCCTGGCTCAAAGCCCACCATCCACAGGTGCATGTTTTAGCGCTTAGTGTTCGGGACGAAGAGGAAACTCTGATCCGGATGATCAAAGCCGGAGCGCAAGGGTATCTCCTGAAAAATGCCCGACCGCCCGAGCTTAAGCAGGCCTTAGAATCGGTAGTAAGCAAAGGCTTCTACTATCCTGATTGGGCTACCCACAAGGTTTTTCAGTCGCTGACAGCCGGTACCGGCACAGAGGAAATTGCCCTCAGCCAGCGCGAAAAAGAGTTGCTCCAGTACGTAGCTACCGAGCTTACCTATAAGGAGATTGCTGATAAGATGTGTTGCTCGCCTCGCACCGTGGAAAGCCATCGGGATAGCCTCTTTGAGAAATTTGGTGTGAAATCCCGCGTCAGCTTGGTGGTGTACGCCATTAAGGCCGGGTTGATTTCCATTTGATCGTTACCTATTGGTATTGCTGCTTTCTATAGCCACTTGGTTGGCTAACCACGTAGAAACCACCTGTTTCACGGGGGCTGTTGGCGTGTTCTTCGTGATGTATTTGTCTTACGTCTAAGCAAACCAATCTAACAATCATGAAAGCACCCACCCAATTCTGGAGTAGATTAGGCTTACTCTGCTCCCTTCTCTTTCTAGTCTCCGTGATGATCTTCAACGCTTGCAAAAGCCCTCAGAAGAAGGAAAGCGAGCCAGAAGTCGTGGAGACGGACGGTATTACGCCGGTTCCTTTGCCCACAGATGTGGGGATACCCGGCTACAAATTTCCAGAGGACAGTGCCACGGTGTATAACTGGCTTAACCATAGAGATACGGGCCGCATATACGATCATGGCTGGGGTATCTGGTCTGGGCTCACTCGACCCACTTCGCAGGTAGACCAAGGTCGGAATCTCCTGACCTTTGAGACCTGGATGGGAATCCGTCAGGTAGTTTCTCTAGTGGACGCAGGATCGGCAGATTGTACTCAGAAGAAATCAGGACCGGTGAAGCTCAACTGGCCTACGCAGTTTGCGCATGCAGGTATGGACTTTGGTGGCGACCCCTTTAAGGTGATGGAAACGGTGTCCTATGATCCTACCACGGTTTGCCATATTGTAGAACATGGATTATTTCATACGGATAGTCTGAAGCTTCATAAGAAGCCCGGAGCTGTGGGCACTATTCCAGCATTCCCAAATACCTCTGTTGCCATCAAGCCAGTGTATTGGGTGGGGCAAGTAATGAGTGGCGAAAAACTGATTAAACTACCCGTTTGGAACGTGCCTTCTGCGCCAAAAGCATGGGGTGTGGACGATTGGGGGACGTACGTTTATGTGGACGTGACGAATGGTGTTGCCCGGCAGGCTCCGCCCGTTCCGGCTCCTAAAGATGCTACTCCAGAACAGATAGAGGCGGCGAAGGTGAATTTAGATCAGTTTATTTATCTGATCCTGGACCAGGAGACCGCTGATCATCTGAATAGTACTTTACCACCCCTTGGTGGAATTCCTCCGGGTGGGGTTCCTTCTTTTAGTCAGGGAGATGTTGTTTTGCTGGTAGCGATGCATGTATCTACCCGTGAAATTGAAAACTGGACTTGGCAAACGTATTACTGGATGCCCGATCCGGACAAGCCATTGTTCCCGAGCAACGACTACATAGCTACGTTGCGTAAACGAGCCAATTTGGTAGGTGCAGCCAGCCACTATGCCATGTCAATCGCTTATAATATGGTATGGCCTAATCAGCCGGTGAATGGCGGGACGAATGAAGGAGTGAAGCCGGTATTTGCCTTCAATCCTTACCTGGAAGGAGGCTTTGACAAGGGGACCTTTGGTATAAAAAATGCGCTTAATTCTGGTTTTGAGTACGGTGTACAAACTAATTGTATGAGCTGCCACGTATTTGCTTCCTACAATGATCAAAACGCAGGGCCCATCTACAGTACTGACCAATACATTAGCACTAATGATCCTGTGCTGTTTAAGGACTTTGTAAAGACTGATTTTCTATGGTCTATTCCAGATCACGCACGATAGAGACCAGTCTGATTGAAATTTCTTTGAACGTGGCCTGATAAGGCCGCGTTTCTTTTTTGGTTGACTTTGTACCTTGCGGCTTCAATTGCACACCCTGACAAGGGGCATGATGGATATGGCAAAAGGGACTATTCGAATTGGGACGCGAGCCAGCAAACTAGCGCTTTGGCAAGCCTATTATGTGGAAGACCTGCTGAAAGCTGCCGGTTGGGACACCGAGATTGTGGAGATCATCTCCAAAGGAGATAAAATCTTGGATGTGTCCATCTCCAAAATTGGCAGTAAGGGCGTGTTTACCGAAGAGCTGGAAGCTCAGTTACGCGACGGCACCATTGATGTTGCGGTACATAGTGCCAAAGATATGCCCTCACGCCTGCCTGATGACTTGCACCTCATTGCCTTTTCGGAGCGAGAGCAGATGCACGATGTGCTGGTAAGTGACGGCCCCGTGGATTTGGAAAATCCCCCAGAGGGTTTCCGTATTGGTACCTCTTCCACCCGTCGCATTGCATTGCTCAAGCACTATTACCCACACCTGACCACGGTAGATATGCGGGGCAATTTGCAAACCCGCCTTAGCAAACTAGAACGGGGCGATTGTGAAGCACTGTGGCTGGCCTACGCTGGGGTGCACCGAATGGGTTACGTAAGCCGCATTGCTAAGGCCCTGCCGCTGGACAGATTCATCCCCGCAGTAGGGCAAGGGTCGGTAACTGTGGAGGTGGCCGAGACCTTAGCTATAGAAAAGCGTGAAGCCGTACGGGCTTCCATCAATCATCCGGCTACAGAACAATGCTTGCTGGCAGAGCGAGCCTTTCTCCGCACATTGGAGGGTGGGTGTTCGGTTCCCGTATTTGGGCTAGCCCAGTGGGCTGGCGACCAGATTCGGCTAGAAGGCGGAGTCGTAAGTCTGGACGGGCAAACCATGTTGCGCGATGCTGAAATAGGAACGGATCCCACTGCCATTGGGGAGGTGCTGGCCCAGCGGCTGTTGGATCAAGGAGCCGGAGACATCCTGGCACAGATAAAAGCGGAGCAACAAAAAAGTTAGCCTTTCTTTAAGCTATCCTGGAAGGCCGCATTTAGCGCCTCTACCTCCTCAGCCGATATCCCGGTAATTATTTTGGGGGCTTTTCCCCACTTGGGTACGTCTTCGGTGGTGAGTAAATGCCAGGAGGAGGTATGCCCGCCCAACTCGGGTACGGCTACACTATATACCACCGTAGGGATTTTGTATTGCCGGATGGGGTAGGCGCACATCACACACGGCTCGTGGGTGCTATATATAATGGCCTCCTTGAGTTTATCGCGTTGCCCGGTAGCCACCGCCTCTTGTAGGGCAAGCAATTCAGCGTGTTGGGTAATGTCACCGCTCGACCTTCCATTTTCTATTCCTCTGCCAATTACTTGGTCCTGCCACACGATCACCGAGCCTACTGGTGGGTTGCCTTGTAGTAGTGCCTCTTTTCCCAATTCAAGGCATTGATGTATGAAGTCTTCGTGTGAAGGCATGCTAATATTAAGTCTATATGATCTGTTGCTACCAGAGGGTAGTAAGGTCTATCTTTCAAGGAAAATATTTCTCGTCAAAACCACACATTCTCTATGAAAAAAATATCACTGCTTGTCCTGCTAGTTGCCGGACTTTCTGCTACTTCCATCGCTCAGACTGATCAGGCAAAGATGGTAGCTACCTATACCTCTGCTTGGGGCGAGCCCGATGCTGCTAAACGCGAAGCCCTATTAGAAGCCAGTTTTTCAGAATCAGGAGAATATAGTGACCCTACAGCCATGGTGGAGGGGCGCGATGCCTTGGTAAAGCATATTGGTGGGTTTCTGTCCCAAAATCCTGGTGCTTCCTTCCAACTGCTTCGTCCTGCGGAATTTCACAATGAAAAGTACGGTCGGTTTGAGTGGATCATGCAGCTGCCCGATGGTACAGTGGGGCTGATAGGGATGGACTTCGTGGTCTTTGATGACCAGGGAATGATTCAGCAGATTACCGGTTTCTTTGAAACAAGTGTGGGGCAATAACTGGGCCCACGCATGGAAATGAAAAGAGCGGCTCGATGGCCGCTCTTTTACTATATGGGGAGAGAAGTAAATTACTTCTTGGTAGTTTTGGTGCTTTTGGTGGCGCGACGACGCGTCTTTTTTACAGGCTCCTCTACTACCGGCATGATCACGTCGGCCAGAATCCGTCCGCAGTGCTCACACACAATCAGTTTTTTCTTATCGCGGATGTCCGCTTGACGTTGAGGGGGTACTACATTGAAACAACCACCACAAGCATCACGCTCAACGGAAACTACTGCCAAGCCGTTGCGGGCGTTGTTACGCAGTTTATTGTAGGAGTTGAGCAGGCGCTCTTCCAGGCTCTTGGAGGCAGTTTCACGGTCATTCAACAAAGACTGTTCTTCGTCTTCGCTTTCCGATACGATGCTGTCAAGTTCACCTTTTTTGCTATCCAAATCTTTACGACGTTCGTCGATTTGGTTTTGGGTAGCATCGATTTCGTCTTTTTTACGCTCGATAGCGAACTTGCCTTCCTTGATGCGCTTCTCAGAAATTTGAATCTCTAGCTGCTGAAGCTCGATTTCCTTCGTGATGGCGTCATACTCGCGGTTGTTCCGCACATTCATCTGCTGCTCTTCGTACTTCTGGATGAGCTTCTCAGAATTTTTGATGGCAGTACGGTTATTCTTAATCTCATCTTCCAACAAGTCGATTTCCTGCCCGAAGTTGTCTAACCGTGTTTCAATCCCTGCAATTTCATCTTCCAGATCGGCAACTTCCTCAGGTAGTGCCCCGCGTACTTTGAACAGTTCGTCTAGTTTGGAGTCAATTGCCTGAAGTTTAACAAGTGCTTCAAGTTTTTGAGCTACTGTGGTATTATCCATAGAAAGAGAAGGATTATCAATAGTAACGCAAAGGGTTGGTCACCACCTTGCTTAAACGAACCGCAATATTAGGAAAATTTTCCCGGATTATATTTTTCAACAGCTCTTTTGTATACACTTCGCTTTCATAATGTCCAATGTCGGCAATCATCATCTGATCTTCCGCATCAAAGAACTCGTGATACTTCACGTCTGCCGTAACGTAAGCGTCGGCTCCGGCCCGCCGTGCCGCTTTGATGAGGAAGCTACCAGCGCCACCGCAAACAGCTACCTTTTTGATGGGCTGCTGGGGCATAGGAGTATGGCGCAAGGCGGTTAGATCCATTCGCTCTTTCAAGTAATCCAGGAAAGCTGTGCCTTCCATAGCCTCAGGTAAGGTGCCAATCATTCCCGCTCCTATCTCCTGGTTCACATTTTCAGTACTGTGAATATAGTAAGCCACCTCTTCATAGGGGTGGGCTTTTTTCAGGGCCGCCACTACCTTGCCCTGTAGGTGCATAGGGAACATGACTTCTACCCGGTCCTCGGTTACTTTTTCCAGATTGCCCACCGCACCAACGGTAGGCTGAGCACCCTCTTCAGCCTGGAAGGCGCCTTGTCCTACTACCCGGAAGCTACAATGACTATAATTTCCTATTTGGCCAGCTCCCTCCTGATGGATAGCCTCCATTACCGAATCTGTGGCTTCCTGCGGAATGTAGGTGATCAGCTTTTGCAGCGTTTGAGATTTTGGAGCGAGGATTGTCGGGCTTTCTAGGCCAAGCCGGTCTGCTATTACCCGATTTACTCCAGTATGCTGATTGTCCAGGTTGGTATGGGCCGCGTACAAACGCACGCCTTTCTCTAGTGCCAGCATTACCGTTCGTTCTACATAATTGCTCCCGGTTAGGCGCTTGAGACCTTTGAAAATGATAGGATGATGTGCCACAATTAGGTTGCAGCCCTCGGCTACGGCTTCCTCTATTACGGCTTCGGTCATGTCTAACGAAACCATGACACCCGTGAGTTCGGCCGTAGGGCTACCTACCAATAATCCCACGTTGTCATAAGATTCCATATACGTTGCAGGCACAACTTTATCTAAATACTGCGTGAGGTCTTTTATTTTCAACATTCGTAATAGTATTTTGATGCCTAAAGGTAAGAAACCACTAAACGCTACTCATGCGAAATCGTAATTACTGGCCCCTAGCGGTACTTTATGATGGCGTCACACGTGTGCGCAATCTGTTGTACGATCGCGGATGGTCTAAGACGCATGAGCCCCCGAGGCCGGTGGTGTCCGTAGGCAACCTGACTGTAGGGGGTACTGGTAAGACCCCGCTCACTGAGTACCTCATTGAACGACTGAGCAGGGTGTACGAACTGGGAGTGCTTAGCCGTGGCTACCAACGAGAAACCCGGGGGTACCGGCTAGCTTCTGACCAAGATAATGCGCTCACGCTAGGAGATGAAGTATATCAGATGTACCGTAAGTACGGTCATAAGGTATCCATAGCGGTAGGCGAAAAGCGCCCGGAAGCGGCCCAGCATCTTACCTTGGACCGACCAGGGGTAGAGTTAATTGTGCTGGACGATGCGTATCAGCACCGTAGAATTGGCCGTACGGTCAACTTGCTTCTCACCACATTCGAGCGGCCCTTTTTCAAGGATAAGGTGATGCCTCAGGGTTGGCTTAGGGAAGCTCGCAAGGGGGCACGCCGTGCCGATGCCGTAGTGGTGACTAAATGCCCGGCAGATATTTCAGAAGAAACAATGGCCGAGTATAAGCTAGCCCTTCAGAAATACACCGAACCCGATACCCCCATTTTCTTTTGTAGCATCCGATACAATGTGCCCAAGGCAGCCAGTGCTAAAATGAGTTGGGTAGATGAAAACAAAGTAGTTCTGTTTTCAGGCTTGGCTGAGCCTACTACCATGGAGGACTACGTTAGGACTTCCTATCAGCTAGAAGATTCGGTGAGGTTTCCTGATCATTATCGGTACCGCCCCCGCGATGTAGAAAAGTTGATAGAACGCACCCGTGATTTGGGAGCCAATGGGGTACTGCTTACCAGTGAGAAGGATATTGTGAAGTGGGAAGCGAAGTCCCTGAAAATGCTTTGGGACGGTGTTCCGTTATTTTTTCTGCCGATGGAAATCTATTTCCTGGCTCATGGCCCGGAATTTGATCAATGGCTATTCGAATCCTTGGCGCAAGCCAGCCGATAGTTATCCTAATTCTTTATTTTTGCGCGTGTTTTTGAAATCTGGACTTCTGACAGGCCTGGTGGTGCTTCTATGCCTTCCTGCCTTTGCTCAAATATTGGACGATACAACTCAGCAGTTGTATGGTCCGTCTACTACCCGATATTTTTTAGAAGAAGACTTACGGTACAACCGTGATACCCTTTACTTCTTAGATACTGCCATCGATCGCCTGCACAAGGTTTCCTGGCTAGACCGAAACGATAAGAAAATTCAAGACTTGGGGGTAATTGGCTCCCCCATCAAGCCCATCTATCCTCAGAGTGTAGAGCAGATAGGTGCCCGGTCTGGCTTCGAAGCTTTTTCTCCCTTTTGGCGAGGAGGAAAAGAGCTGAAGCATTACAATGCGAGAAGCCCATACACCAATTTAGAAGTCATGTTTGGGGAATGGGGACGAAATACGGTAGATCTCACGTTTACCCGAAACGTCAATCCACAGTGGAACGTAGGTGGGGATTTTCGGTCTATGCTAGTTACCCGTCAGTTAGCCACCCAAAACCGGAGAACTGACCGCCAGATATTCAGCTATCAGTATGACTTGTTTATGAACTGGCGTACAAAGGATAGTAAGTACCAGGTGATGGGTAGTTGGTCGCGGTGGCTACATCGGCACAACGAACCTTGGGGAGTGGACACCGCCGGCAGGGGGGATACCATATACTATGAGCATGAGGAGGCGCCCATCAATGTAAGGGATGCATACAGTCAGGATTACCGTCAGCAGTACAGGCTCTACCAGCAATACAAATTCAATTCCTTCCTGCAGGTATACCACACTTTTGAGCGGTATCGGCAGAATAACTACTACTACCACCCTTCATTGAGCACCGAATCGGATGTATACGATGCTTTTTTCATATACAACGATAGCACCAAAGATCGGTCTATTTTCCGCTATACGCTCAATGAGCTGGGCCTGAAGGGAGATTTGGGAAATGCTACTTACAACGTAGGTTACCGCAGGCGCGATGGGGTAAGCCCCATGAAGTTTCTGGATGAACGCAATTCCTTTGCGGAAAACTATCTGATGGCCTACGGGCGTTACGAGTTTCGGCCTTGGCACACCCTGCAGGCACGTACGGAGTATTTGCTGGATGGTCAATATCTCGTGGATCTAGATTATCAGAATCGCTGGCTACAATTCCATTGGAAGCGCCGCTTTTACCAGCCTGCTTTCTTAGAGCAGCGCTATTTTGGTAATCATGATGAGTGGAATCTGGATTTTGATAATACGTTGACCGATCATTTTGTGCTGAAGGGGACTCTAAATATGGGCCCGGTGTACTTGGAACCCACGATAGATGTGGTACTGCTCGATGATTATATATACTGGGACGAGGACCTTACTCCTAAACAAACCGAGCTGTTTGGTCAGGTAATTACAGCTGGGGGCAAAGTGAATTTTGCCATGAATGGGTTCCATTGGGAAAATGAGATATTGTACTCCATCCTTTCTGGCACGGCCAACGATGCCTTGGCACTGCCCACCTTCTTTTCCAATTCAGAGGTGTATTATAAAGGTCGGCTCTTTCAGGATGCTTTGTTCTTAAAGATTGGTTTAGGAGTGCATACATGGTCTACCTACTTCCGGTATGCCTACTACCCAGTGGTCCAGCAGTTCTACGTGCAGCAGAGCCACGATACTCCCGGCTGGTATCCGGTGGTAGATGCCTTTGCCCTGCTCAATATTGGCCCAGCCAACCTGATTGTACGGTACAATCATATGAACTCAGGCCTGTTCGAACAGCGAGGTTACCAGATTACGGCTGGGTACCCCGGCATTCCCCGCCGGTTCGACCTGGGGGTTCGTTGGAATTTGTATAACTAATAGTACTAGGAGGAATTATGGAAGGGATGGAAAAGACCACCTTGGGATTGAACTTACCAACGGATCCCCGGTGGGTAAATATTGCTGAAAAGAATATCATTGATATTCTGCAAGACCATGCGTATTGCGAGCAAAAAGCGGCGTCTTCTTGTATTTCTTTAATTGTGTCTTTCCCGGATTGCGAAGAACTAGTGGATATGCTGACGCCCGTAGTAGCGGAGGAGTGGGGCCACTTTGAACGGGTATTGGAAGAGCTCCAGAAGCGTGGAGCAGGGCTAGGTCCTGTGCGCAAGGATGAGTACGTAGGCCGCCTCATCAAGCTGGAACGTAAGGGGGGTAAGCGCGAAGAGCGGCTGATGGAAAAGCTGCTGATCAACGCTCTGATTGAAGCGCGCTCGGCTGAGCGGTTCAAACTTCTCTGGAAAAATATTGCCGACGAAGACCTCCAGAAGTTCTACTACGAACTCATGGTTTCCGAAGCGGGACACTACAACAATTTCTTAGCTCTGGCGAAGGAATATATGCCCGAGGATGTGGTGGAGGTGCGATGGAAGGAACTGCTAGTGCAGGAGGCGGAAATTATGCAGACTTTAGAAGTACGAGCGGACCGGATGCACTAGTATTATTAACGATTGATTCGATAGTAGAATAGATTCGAATCAATCGTTCATCGAATCAATCGAATTAATTTGGCAGTGCTTCCATTTGCTTAGCTACCGCATCGGCTTCGGCCATCTTTTCATCGGCGGCCCGGCGGTTACTTTGTGATAGTTTGTGAGCCTCTGCCATCAGCTTCTCATACTTCTTTTGCAGCTTGTCCTTCTCGCTTTTCTTTCCAAAGAGTCCCATAGTATTGGATTTTTTGGATCAACTCTTCGCACAATCGAATGGTTTGAAAAAAGCGAGATTAGTAAAGTCATTCGCCGCTCTGCACCTCATTCTTACTTGCTCAAGAGTCATTACTGAGAGTCTACCTTGCTGCTTTGATTGCGCACAGAATCCTCAGCTTGTTGGGCCTCCACATTGTTTTCTCGCCTTTCCCGGATAAAGTCAAACAGTTCGTTCACATTGTTGAAGCTCTGAGTGTGCATTAAGCTTACACCTGTGGTGGTGGTCTGTCCGAAATAGGAGTTGAGGGTAGGGTTGTTGCCGTTATTCAGATTATTTCGGCTATACATTTTGATGCGGAATAAACCATCGGGCGTCAGCAAGAATTCCACCGACCAGTCCCCGATAAGGGTAACGATGTCTGATCCTACACCACCGTCTGCGTTGTCATTGAGGATACGGCCATCTCGGGTTACGCGCAGTCGGCCATCCAGAAAAGAGTAGGAGAGGCGTAGCTGAAAGGTGTTGAGGTCCTCTTCTGACAAGCTGTTGATGTCGAAGTCAATTTCCAGGTTTTCATCTACCTGGGTGACCCAATAGCTCAGCTGATTACTGAGCAGCTCGCTCACACTGGCTCCAATGGCTTGGGTAGAAACGGCGGCTACTCCCGAGCCGGTATCAAAAGCTTGCGGTTCCGAGAATCGTTTTAGGATAATGAGGCTAAACACCTGCCTTTTCATTTCTTGCTCATCCGTTCTCAGGGCTTCCTTGAAGGCACTGATGGAGGACTGGATGTCAATATTATAGGAAGTCCCGTTGACGGTAGTATTTACGGAATTCGGGTAATCGGTTACGTCTACTCCAAAGTTGATATCCGGGGATAACAAGTCGCCTTTCATGTAGAGTAAGGCTTCTGCAGGGTATCTTCTATTTGCTTCTTGCGATTGGTTAACGATGGAGGTGTCGGCCGTACTGTAGCCCATGAGTACCGGTTTCAGAGAAGTGAGCTGGCGGTAGGTCGCGGATATATCCATCTGGGCCTCGTAAGGATCGCCCGTCCAGGAAATAGTACTGCCCGGAATGATATCAAATTCCTTATTGATCAGGTTGTAAAGCGTGAAATTATAACCTCCTTCATCAATGGCCAGGTCACCAAACATGTTGAAGGTGCCTTCTTGATCAATCTCCATGTTGATTTCGCCCGTACCCCGACCCCGAATAATATCCCCCGCTTTCAGGTCAAAAATCAATTCTACGTAGGCGTCTTTGGTTACGTCTACATCAAAATCCAGGTTAATGTCTGATAAGTCCACCGTGCCTTCGGCTTCCAAACCCACCTGCTCCTTTTGTGTGGTGTCAGCCAGGTTCACAAACTTGATGAACTCCGCCTGCTCAGCCGTAGTGGAATAATCGATGGGTATGTACAAGCGTGTGCCTCGCTCGGTAATGGCTTCTCC
>DMST01000116.1:103686-138677 GCA_003454975.1 Cytophagales bacterium
AGGTGATATCCAGATTGTCGATAGGGCCCAGGAAATCAACCGACCCGGTGGCTACGGCCGTGCCGTAGAAGTAGTCGTTGTCAAGAGCGGTGGTTTTCATGACCTGGAAGTTGGTAAACTCCCCATGCAGTGAGAGTACAAAATCCTTGAACCCATCATGGAAAATACCCCCGTCCAAAAAGGCCATGTTTTGGTTTTCGTCATCCACCTCTAGATTCCGGAAACCAATCTCATTTTCCGTAAATGCAATCTGACCGTTGAAGTCGTATCGGGTATTCAGATAGTTGATCCGCAAGTGTCCTCCTGTCACATTGCCATCGCCTTTCAACAGTGGCAAATCGGTAGTGCCCCGAATCCGAAAGGTGCCCGATGCCTTGCCTCGGATCTCAGAGAAGGTCTCGTCAAAGAAGGGTTCTACGGTAGAAAGATCCGCTTCTGTAAACGAAGCTACCATATCCAGGCGATGATCATCTTCCGGGAAATAGGCCCCGTATAGGTAAATCGTTCGCAGTTCATCCCGAAACAGCTCACTCACCACATCCAGGCGCCGGGTATCGGTGTCAAATTTGCTTTCTGCCTCTATGTCGCCAATCAGGAACCCGGAGAGGTAAAGATTGTCCACATTGAGCTTGGTTTCTATAAGCAGGTTTTTGAATGGGTTCGAAATATTAGCCGTACCGTTCAGGCTGCCTGTGAGTTCCTCTGCCAATAGAGGGTTCAGGTTTTCTAGATTGAAACTGTCAATTTCTACTGTTAGCACATCACTCAGGCTGTCACTCAATATTCCCTCCAGGGCTACCCGCTGATTGCCTTGCATAAAGGTGATCTGATGTACATTCACCGTGCGCTGGCCAATAGTAATGAACCCACCGTCGGCCATGTCCCAAGACTTGTCCAGCACGGCCAGGTCACTTTGAATAAATTCAACTTCTATCTCATCGGGCAATAGATGAACCTGGCCTTCCAGCTCCGCCAAACTGCCGCTAGAGACCTGAGAAATTCCTACCCGAAAATCGATGTTTTGGTTGAACCATACAGATTCAAAGAATACATCGGAGGTAGTACTTACACCGGGTAAACTGAATGTTTCTGCTTCCAGAATAACGCTGGCCAGTACGTCTGGCTCGTTGAAGACTTTGCTGGTGCTGATGTCCACCAGGCCCTTCCCAAAGTGGTAGTCTCCAACCACTAACGTATCGGGAGTGGATAGCATGCTCAGAATATAGGTAGGCCCACCCCGTAAATTGCCTTCCAATTGAGTGCCAGGAGCAATGAATACCTCTGGGAAAAATAATTGGATGAGTGGATTAAGATCGAGAGCATTCAGTTGGTAATCAAGGTAATAGGGCTCAGGGCTTTCGGTGGCTGCTGTTTCGTAATAATGAAGAATGCTGTCCTCATTGTTACTGAAATTGAGCTCGTACTCATACAACAACCGCCGGGTATCCGTAATTACAGGAGAGAGATGGAAAGGGCCAGTGGCTTCTACTTCAAACCGCTCTGTAATTACCTGCAGGCTACGTTCGCCATCAAATTGGCGTGAGAATAATGTGAGCGAGTCCATGAGGTGCGACCGTCCTTGGTACTCCATGTAGGTGTCGGTAAAGTGCCCGTAGCCCGTTATACTATCCAGGGCTAGCCCTTCAATATTGATAGCAAACTCGGTACGTAGAAAGGATTCCTCGTCTATCCAGCCCAGAGGTTGAAAAAAGAGGGTGTCCAACAGACCATTGGCTTTCACCCGAGGGCTTCCTTCGCTAATGTCGATGGTGCCATCAAGAGCAAATTGTAGGTTGGGATCCTCAATGGAAAAGGAGCCTTCGAAGAGTTCGGCGGCCAAATCGGCATCCGTAGCAATGTTGACGTACGAATAGTCCAGCAGGTCTAACCGCTCGAAGGTTGCATTCAGGTGAAGGTTGGCGGTAGACAGGTTGAGTCCGGTGCCTTCCAGATTGGCTTCCATGGCCACCAAGCCCAGTACATTGGTCTCTAACACCTGGCCTAGGTCTACATCCTGTAAGGCTAGGTACCCACTATACGTTGAGTTGGCTTCCCCTTCCAGCTTGAGATTCAAGTCTGTTTTGAAACTACCCAGTCCGGTGCGGAAGGATCCGCTGGATACAAAGTCGTTGACGAAACCGAAGAACTGACCACCGCCGCGTATTCGGCGAAAGGAGGCGACTTTGGGATAGGCCATTTCGGGCACATATTGGCGAACGTCTGGGGCCTGTACTTGCATGCCCGAAAGGTCCAATGAGATGAATGTTTCTTCTATGTTGGGTAGGCCAATCATAGAGAGGTTGCCATTGAAAACGCTGTTGCTGCCAAAGGAAAGCACAAAATCATTGAGATCGAACCGGCTCACGGTGCCCTGGAACAGCCCTGAAACCGTGTATATATCGTTGTAAGGACGTAGTGCCGGAGCGAAGTAGGCCAGGTCTTGGGCGTGAATTTTTGAATTGTTCAACCACAAGGTCATCTCCACGCTATCTACCCAGTATCCAAATACTTGAGGGTTGGGATAAGTGAATCTGAGCGAGTCTTTGATAACGCTTTGCCCTACGTTTACTTCTGTGTTGGCAAAGTGCATGTAGGTTTGGGCAAAAGTGAAGTGCGTACGGCTATCCCGAACGGTAAGCCCTGTGGCTGAGTCTACCGCGTACAGGTCGGTCACTTGCATCATCACCGTATCGGTATGAATCTCAAAATCAGAGAGTGTACCCGATACTTGTGTTAGATAAAAGTGGTTGTGGTTGAAGCCCTCTACCGAGTCCTTATTGTAGTCTCTCTGGCCAAACTCACCATCTATCAAGGTGATGCTTTCTATGGTGAGGCGGAAGGGAGGTTTGGGTTGTGAAGGGTCCTGTTTTCCTGTGAGTCGGTTGATTTGGGTTACCCACTGGGTAATGTTGGGGTACTGCCCAATCTGTCGAACGGAATGCATTACTGGGCGATGCAGAGTGGCCTCTCCCAAAACGATATCGCGCGGATTGCGCAAGGACTCACGGCTAAAGGTGAGGTCTAACTGGGCCAAGTCGAAGAGGGCTACCCCCAAAGAATCTTTAACCTGGATCTTTTTCAGTCCTATGGTATCAAACCATTCGATAGACACCTCCTCCACGGTGGTGGGAAATCCCATCCGTTCTGAGATGATATCGGCAAAGTATTGAGTAAGTCTGGTTTGAACGGCAGGCACGCGGACCAACACTAAGGTAGTGGCGGCGAGCGTAAGCAAGCTGAGCACCACCCAAAAGAGTATCCGAAGCGGACGGAATTTTTTACCTTTGCCTTCTGTTTTAGGGGCCTCCTCCAAGGAATATGACAAATTTTACTATTCTGGCCATCGAGTCGTCCTGCGACGAAACTTCGGCGGCGGTATTGCACAACGGTAAGGTACTTAACAATGTAATAGCAACGCAATCGGTGCACGAAAATTATGGCGGCGTTGTCCCGGAATTAGCGTCAAGGGCGCACCAGCAAAATATTGTACCCACAGTAGCGGAGGCTTTGAACGAGGCGGCCATGAAAACCGAAGACCTTTCGGCGATTGCCTTTACCCGAGGGCCCGGCCTTTTAGGCTCCTTACTGGTAGGTACCTCCTTCGCTAAAGGACTAGCCCTGGCCCACGATATTCCCCTCATTGAAGTAAACCACATGCAGGCGCATGTGTTGGCTCATTTTATAGAAGACCCCAAACCTGCCTTTCCATTCTTGTGCCTTACGGTGAGCGGAGGGCATACCCAACTGGTAAAGGTGACCGGGCCTTTGGAGATGGAGGTAATTGGCCAAACGCAAGATGATGCAGTAGGGGAGGCCTTCGACAAAGCGGCTAAGATGTTCGGGTTGCCATATCCGGGTGGGCCGCATCTAGACAAATTAGCCCAGCAAGGCAATCCGGATGCGTTCCCATTTACAGAGACCGACATGCCCGATTTGGATTTTTCCTTCTCTGGCATCAAGACCGGTATCCTTTACTTTTTGCAAAAACAAGAGCGCAAAGATCCTGATTTTGTACAAAAACACCTGGCAGATTTGTGTGCTAGTGTACAAAAGGCCTTGGTGAGTATGCTGCTAAAGAAGTTGAAAAAAGCTGCCAAGCAGACCGGTATCAAGGAGATTGCCATTGCCGGTGGTGTATCGGCCAACTCGGGCTTGCGCACATCCCTGTTGGCTTTGGGTGAGAACATGGAGTGGAACGTGTTTATTCCCAAGTTTGAATACTGTACGGACAATGCCGCTATGATTGCCAAGGCAGCAGAATTCAAGTTTCAGGCCGGAGAATTTGCGGACCAATCGATCAGCCCGTTGGCGCGCATGCCCTTGTAGGTGAGGTTTTCCTCCTAGTTTGGAGGTCATAGCTGCGCAAATTTTCGCATTTTCGCGGTCTGCTATGGAAAACCCACAGGTTTCATTGACAATTTGGGGAGCCGCACAGCAGGTTACCGGTAGCATGCATATGCTCAGATGGCCTGACGGATATACTGTGTTGGTAGATTGTGGTTTTGATATGGAACCCAAAGAGGAACCCGCATTGCCGGGACTGTTTCCTTTTGATCCTGGCGAAGTGGATGCTGTATTACTTACTCATGCTCATATGGACCACAGCGGCCATCTCCCTAATCTGGTGAAAATGGGATTCCGCGGGCGCGTGCATTGTACCTATGCTACCTTGGAGTTGGTGCGTTTACTATTGCATGATTCGGCCAATCTCAACGAACGTGACCTAAAACGGTACGCAGGTAAGGACCTGCCTAAGCTCAAAGGCCCTCTTCGGTACGAGGAACTTTTTAGCCGCCAAGAGGCAGAAGACACTCTCAATGTATTTGTGACCCACGAGCCAGACTCCTCTTTTGAATTGCGGGAAGGGCTGTCTGTAGAGTTTGTTACCGCGGGGCACCTGCTGGGTGCGGTACACATAGTGCTCACTACCCGTTTGGGAGATGAAGTACGCAAGATTGCCTTTTCGGGTGATGTAGGGCGGGCCAATTATCCGCTGCTGCGTGACCCACAGCCACTACCTCAGGTAGACTACCTGGTCATGGAAACTACCTATGGCAATCGGGCCCATACCGAGACCCGCGGCCCACAGGAGGTAATGGAGCAGGTAATTCAGAAGGTATGTGTGGAAAATCCTGGGCGGTTGATTATTCCTGCATTCAGTGTAGGTAGAACGCAGGCGCTCCTGTTTACGCTCAATCAGCTATATCGGCAGCGCCGACTGCCACCCATTCGGGTGTTTGCGGATAGCCCCTTGGCCCTGCAAAGCACAAAGGTGTACGCAAAGTATGCCGAGGATATGAATACCGAGGCGCGAAATTTCCACCGCGAGCATAGTGGCTTGTTCGATTTTGATAACCTGCATTACGTACGAAATTTCAAGCAGAGTCGCGAGGTCAATAATTACCTGGAGCCCTCCATTATTATTGCCTCTTCGGGCATGGTAGCTGGTGGTCGAATAGAGCACCACATTCGTACCAACATGCAAAACCCCTTTGCTACCATCTTCTTCATTGGCTACACCTCTCCTGGCACCTTCGGGCATGAGTTGCTCAATGGCCGTACTACTATGCGTGAGAGACGCCAAGATGTGGAGATTCTGGCTAGCGTAGACAGTACAGATACCTTTAGTGGGCACGGAGATGTGAGCGATTTGCTGCATCTGGTGAAGCGGCAGAAACAGTTGCGCAGAATCATTCTCGTGCATGGAGATGCATCTGCTATGCAGGATTTTCAGGCCACCTTACTGCACCAAGGGTATGACCAATCGGTGATTCCGGAGAAAGGCCAAACCTACTGGCTCGACTAATGAGGTGGATACTCGTCATTGGACTCCTTCTGTTTATTTCCGCTTGCGGAAAGTCCAGCCAAGCACCAGCCGATCTCGAGTTCGATCTGTGTGATTGCAATACCTGGGATCGGGGTCAGCGAGATATGAAGCTCAGCCAACGTTGTATCGATGCCTGTTTGAAAGAGTTTGGGCCCAATCTAGAAGGGATGGAGGAGTGGTTTCAAGAGAATTGTGATCCCATGGATGAGAAGAAGGATACCGAAGAGCATTATACTTTCTGGCCTGATGTAAACCACGGAGTGTCCCAAGATTGACAGCGGGGTAGCTATCATCAGAAAATAAGAACGAAACGCCCGCTGGACTAGTTGGGAGGGAAAAACCATTCCATCATTATGAACCGAATATTTTTAGTAGCCTTGGCTGTGTTTTTTGTGGCCTGCCAATCTAAGGAAGCATCAGACACCACCGCTACAGCTGAGGAGGTGCGCACTTCTGAATTGCCTGCTTCTGACTCCCGAACGCCCTTGGTGGCCCCTCTGCAAAAAGCCCATGGCATGGAGGTGATTAGAAGCATTTCCGCGGTAGTAGGGGACCTCCAATTGGTACAAAATGGAGAACCTATTCTCACCAGCAAGATGTATGTATCCGGAGATGGGAGTCGTGTCCGTATGGAGCATTCAGACGGTGCCGTCCTTGTATATGACGGTACTGAGTGCTGGGCAAGCACAGCGGAGGCAGCGACTACTAACAACCGTTTTCACCTGCTTACGTGGTCATACTTTCTGATGGCACCCTTCAAAATCACCGATCCGGGTACGCACTTGGAGGATACAGGCGTTCGTCCTAACCTGTCTGGTCAAGAGTCTCCTACTTTTAGGCTCACTTTCGACAACGGGATTGGAGATACTCCAGAGGACTGGTATGTGATTTACCAAAACCCAGAGACTCAGCTGATGGATGCCATGTCTTACATCGTTACTTTTTCTGGCCCTGCTGAAGAAGCAGAGCCGCATGCTATTCACTATCAGGACTATGTAGAGGTAGCAGGAGTAAAGCTGTCCACCTTTTGGAGCCTGTACAATTGGTCTGAAGACGAAGGATTTCAAGACGCCTTGAACTTCGACATTACCTTCAAGAATCCTACTGTTGTTGAGGACGTGGCAGGCTTGTTCAACAAGCCAGGAGCGGGGGTTCGGTTGCCTTTACCGAGTGATTCATAAGTCAAAGCAAGTACTGGTAAACTCAAAATAGATATCACCATCTACCTCCGTAGGTGGTGATTTTTTATGCCCATACGCCAAGGTGTATCCGTTCGATTTACTCCCAATAAGGGCATAGAAGGGGGGCAAAAGCTTACTGATAAAGTTGAGGCCCTTCAATCAAGAAAATAGGCATGAAGTGGAATCTGATTGGCTTTTGATACAATACAAATTTGGGAAGGCTTGTTGCTGAGGGGTGTAATTTAGGATTGAAATAATTATATATAATCGAAATAAGGTTGGAATAGTACTATTGAAAATTAGTATTATTTATCAATGAATTTACGGCTTTGATCGAATATGTCCCTAGAGTATCCCGCGTGTGATTTACATTGCCTTATTATCTGAAGTTATAGATCAGCTTTGCAATTATAGATTAGTCTGTTTTTATGAAGAATATAAATAAGGTAATGGTAGGTGTTTTGGTGGCACTTAGCCTTTGGGCTTTCCCGGTAACTGCCCAAGATGTAGGACCAACGTTTGCCCAGGCACAGGCTTCTAAGAGTGCTGAGATTAAATGCTTGTTTACGCATACACCTGGGTTTATTGTACAGGACGAGACTGGTAAAGTGCAGGGTATTCTAGTGGACCTGCTCACGGACTTCCAGGCATATGTGAAAGCCAAGCGAGGCATTATCCTCACCTATAAATTTGAGCGGGTCCCCAATGATAACTTTCAACAATTGATGGATCGTGTCAAGGCTTCAGAGGGTGCAGTATTAGGAGTGAGTAACATAACCATTACCGATGAGCGACTGAAGGTATTTGATTTTACAACTCCCTACATCGCCAATATCTCGGTGCTTATCTCACACCCCTCCGTTCCGGAAGTGAAAAATATGAGCGGCATGAGCAATGCTTTCGCTGGGAAAACTGCCTATGCTGCTCCGGGTACTACGCACGAAGAGCGTCTATTAGGTATTCAGAGCCAATACCTGCCCGGTATGGAAATCTTACCCATGATGTACGAAACGGTAATATTGGATAAGGTGGCCTCCGATCCTAATGCCATTGCCTCTACCGACTTTATCTTTTATGCCAATGCGCTCAAGAACAATATTAGGGTAAAAAGACACCCGGCCGGTGATGGAAACAGCGAGCAGTTTGGTTTGGCACTGTCCAAGAACAATGACTGGACGGCCATGATGAATGAGTTCCTGAATTCCGGGTACCTCAAAAGTACTGAGTATCGCAAAGGGATTTCTGACCATCTAGGTTATCACGCCCTTAGCCTTTTGTCCTCCATCTCCCAGTAGCCTTTGCGAGTTCATAAGCATCCATAAGGGATGTTGGCATTGTCTTCTCTTCCCCATCAAGGTGGTAAGAATAGGCAACTCTATTTCCTGGGATGAACGTCCTTTCATGAATAGACAAGCATGAGGTGTTGAATCCTTTTGGGTATAGGGCTCAAGATTGAATAAAAACCCACTATTTTTGGGTAAATCATCTGAAAATATGCGCATACTACTCATCTCAACTATACTCCTATTTGGGTTTTATGGTCTTGCTATTGCTCAAGACAATGTTCAGCAGCTTACTACTTACCTCGAAGAAGCGCGCAGCCGTAGTACCAATCCTTTGCCCCAGACGGTATTGGCTTCGGTAGCAGGGCAGGAGAATGATTTTTTCAATGCCATCCAGCCGTACCTTACGGATTCTATGGGAGATGTAAAGTACCGTGCCTACTCGGTACTGCATCAGGTGGGCCAATCAAGCCCTAGTGAGCCCTTCCGTAAGCGAGTGGTAATGGCACTACTGGAAGGAGTGAAAGACCGCAGTGTGTCTACTACTTGTAGTCGTTTCTTGCCTCAGTATACCAAGGATGACTTTACCCCCATAGCGCTAGACTCCGTGATTGCCTTAGTTCGGCGCGAAGCTGGGGCTTATATCCCCATGATCAAACTAGCTGGCTACCTAGATCTGACCCAGGTACAACGCAACCTGATTAATAATCTACTGGAACAGGGCAAACTCAATAGTGGCGAACGTTGGGCAACATACCTTGTGTTGGCTCGCATGAGCGAACCCAACGCGATAGACTATTTGGTGCGTAGGGTGAGCGCTGTTCCGGTAAATGACGACATCATTTATGAGGTATATGGGGACCTGGCTTATACACGTCAAAAGCAGGTAGTCCAGTTGATTGTAGAAACGGTGATGAGCGACGATACCCAATGTGGCTCTGCCAACCTGGATAGTGACGAAACTATTCTGTGCGCCTACCGGGCGATGGAATTTTTGCCCGGGGTAGTTGCTGACTTCCCCTGGGAACGTGATGTAACTGGTGATTTGGCCGTAGATGACTACGAAACCGCCCTCGCAGAAATACGGATTTGGTTTGCTACCAATCCCGATTATAGAATGGATCGGGGAGGATTTGAATGATTCTCGGGTGAACGTCAGCGCACATTGGTGTCCGCTGACGGGCAAATAGATAATACGAACTCACTTCTTGGTTTTGGCTTAAATCACTGATAGCCAGTTATTTAATTTGGTTGGCACGGCGCTTGAAATTGTAGGGGTACAACTTCCTGAGCTATGCTGAAAAACCAAATGACCTTTGCCTTACGGGCGTTTCGGAAACATGCCCGGATATCCTTCCTTAATTTGCTAGGACTTACTATTGGGTTGGCAAGTGCGTTGCTTATATCCCTCTACGTCTGGCCCGAACTTCAGGCTGACCAGCATCATCCTCTTGGTGAGCGTATCTATAAGGTCAATTGGGAAGAATATCGGGAAGATGGAGATCACCGGACTTACGCCCTTACTGGGGGAGTAATGGCTCCTCGCCTTTATGAGGAATCCTCTGCAGTAGCTAATTTTTGTCGGTTTCAACCGCATACTGCCGAGCTGCTACTGAAGCCTGAAAATCGGTCGCCGGTGAAGGGGGAAGGTGTACTGTTTACCGATAGCTCTTTTTTCACTTTCTTTCCAGTTCCCATGCTGTCGGGTGATCCTGCCACCTGTCTGGTTACTCCGGCCAGCATAGTATTGACTGAGAGTTTAGCCCAGAAGCTTTTTGGCGATCAGGAGGCAATGGGCCAAGTAGTGGAAGGGCATAGAAAGCTGCCCTATACTGTAACGGGGGTTATTCCTGACCCCGACCCCTACAGCCATTTTACCTATGATGCTCTCGTGTCTTGGAGCACCACAGTACCGAACGTGGGGCCTCTCAATTGGGAATGGATGAATCGGGAGGCAGGGAATATCCATACCTACATTTTATTGCCAGAAGGGGCGGATCCACTGGTACTACAAAGGGCCCTGGACCAGTATTCAGAAGATTTGGAATATGGTGATGATAATCGGTTGGTCATTCAATCTATGCCAGAGATGTACCTGCACTCGGCTGGTGTAGAGTTCATGCTGCCTGGCCGTGTGGGAGATTATCAGACTATTTTGGTACTAATTGCCTTGGGTATATTCATCTTAGTAAATGCTTGTATCAACTATATCAACATTCAGACGGCACGGGCCAATGAAAGATTGCGTGAGATGGGCATGCGCAAAACTATGGGAGCTACTCGCAAAGGCCTGATTGCTCAAATACTGGCCGAAACACTAGTGCTTACCTTTGTCGCATCTGTTTTAGCCTACGTTATTGCTCAGTCGGTTGCTCCTGGTTTGGCCCGTTGGGTAGGCATGAATCTGGACGTAAGCCTTTTGGTTGATCCCGGCTACCTAGCCATTTACCTGGGTTTGGGCTTGGTATTGAGCCTTTTGGCGGGAGGCTATCCTGCTTTGGTGCTCAGTGGTTTTCATCCCTCCGAAGCATTTACCAAGCACATCACGATGGCTCGTTCGGGAGGACGGCTGCGTCAGGTTCTCACCACGGTGCAGTTTGCTACCTCGCTTCTCGTAATTACTGGCACTTTAGTGATTTATCAGCAGGTCCGTTTTCAGCAAAACAAAGACCTGGGTTTTGACCTCAATCAAGTGGTACAGCTTCCATTAAGTACCGCGCTGGACTCCCTGCAAGAAAACTTCCAGCTGGCGCTCGAAAATGTACCGGGGGTTGAGCAAACCAGTATCTCGCTGGATGTACTAGGGGCTGGTGGTACAAGCTCCGTTACAGGCATCAGCCAAGTGGGGGGCGTAGATTATGAAATTAGCGGTCGCTACTTTGGCATGGACGAGGACTTCTCTGAAACCTATGGCCTTCGGGTGATGGAAGGTAGGAGCTTTGATAAAGATTTGCAGACGGATTGGGGCAAAGTGATGATCAACGAAACCTTGGCCAAATTGGTAGGCTGGGAACCAGCTACGGGCCAAAGCCCCATTGGGAGTGATTTACATTTGTATGGCAACACAGAAGGCATGGAGATTATTGGTATTGTGGAAGATATGCACCTGCTGTCCATGCGGTATAAGGTGGAACCTTTGGTGATGCAGCACATTGGCAATACCAATGCGGGTACCATTTCGGTACGCATAGATGCTACCCAAACCGCCTCCGTACTGGCCGGTATAGAACAAGTATGGGGACAATACGACTCGGAATACCCTTTTGAATTTTCATTTGTTGATCAACAATACGCCTCCATGTTTGCTCAAGAGCAAACCCTATTCCGCGGTATGACTTTCTTCTCTTTGGTGAGTTTGTTTATGGCGGTACTCGGTTTGTTTGGGCTCACCAGCTATGTTGTTATCAACCGGAAGCGGGAGATTGGCATTCGCAAAGTGCTAGGGGCCCCAATTGCAGACCTGCTTTGGCGGATCAATCACCGGATGGCCATCCTGTTTGGTGTGGCATTGATCATTGCCCTGCCCACCAGTTTCTATTTACTACAGGATTGGCTCAGCAATTTTGCCTACCGCATAGAGCTTTCCCCGGTTGCCTTTGCCATGGGGGCCTTAGGTACCCTCTTGCTATTGGCTGGTACCGCTGGTAGCCAGACCTTGGTGGCGGCTCTGCGCAACCCTGTGGATAGTATACGGAATGGTTAGGTAAGGATTACTTCTTCGATTTTACAACATTACGGTACAACAGGAGGTATATTTTGCCAATAGGTCATAGATTCGTTTTTAGAATCCATCCCCATCCTACCTACGGCAAAAATCATGGTACTTTCTACACAATTTCGGGCTCAGCATATTGAGAAACTCACTACCGAAGTCTACGACGTAGTGGTCATTGGAGGAGGCATTACCGGTGCAGGCATTGCGCTGGATGCAGCCTCCCGCGGGCTCCGTACCGTTCTCGTAGAGAAGCGTGATTTCGCCTCCGGTACCAGTAGCCGTTCTACTAAGCTCATCCACGGTGGGCTTCGGTACCTTAAGCAGTTTGAGATTGCACTGGTGCGTGAGGTAGGGCGTGAGCGGGCCATTGTGCATAAATTGGCCCCACACCTGGTGGTTCCTGAAAAAATGATCTTGCCTTTGGTAGAGGGAGGTACGTACGGTAAGCTGGCTACCTCTGTAGGATTGTTTGTGTATGACGTGCTGGCGGGAGTGGAACGTCCTGATCAACGAGTGATGCTCAATTTAGAAGAAGCCATGGAGCATGAGCCGTTGTTGGACGAGGAGGGGCTAAAAGGAGCCGGTTTTTATGCCGAATACCGTACGGACGATGCCCGGCTTACGGTAGAGGTGATGAAGACGGCTGCCCAGCATGGCGCGCTATGTTTGAATTATGTAGAGGCTACCGAATTCCTTTATCAAGGAGAGCAAATCACCGGAGTGAAGGTAGTAGATCACCTGTCCGGTAAGGAATTAGAAATAAATAGTAAGGTGGTGGTAAGCGCCGCTGGCCCTTGGGTAGATGAAGTGCGGAAAAAAGATGGTGATCTCTCCGGTAAGCGCTTGCACCTTACGAAAGGAGTGCACTTAGTGGTACCTCATGAGAAACTTCCGGTAAAGCAATCCATCTATTTTGACGTGCCGGATGGCCGGATGATTTTCGCGATACCACGAGGAGAGGTTACTTACATCGGCACCACGGATACTGACTATCATGGTGATCCCAATCGGGTACTAACGGAACGTGAAGATGCCGATTACCTCCTGGAGGCAGTCAATGCTACCTTTCCGAGCATACAGCTACAGGTAAGTGATGTAGTCAGTAGCTGGGCGGGGTTGCGTCCTTTGATCCATGAGGAAGGGAAAAGTGCTTCACAGCTTTCTCGGAAGGATGAAATATTTGAGTCAGAAGGTGGCCTCCTCTCCATTGCCGGGGGCAAGCTTACAGGCTACCGCAAAATGGCAGAGCGAATTGTAGACCGTGTAAAACATCGCCTGGAAAAAGAGGAGGGAAGGACTATTCCTAAGTGTACTACCGATACCATTACCCTTATCGGTGGCAATTTTGAGAATTATGGGGCGGTAAAGTCATTTGTTACCGCACTGGTAGAAGAGGCAAAGCCATTAGGACTTACCCGTGCGGATGTTGTGTATCTAGTACACAACTATGGGCAGCAGGCCCAGATCATTCTGAAAGGAGTACAGGCTCAGCGTAGCAAATATTCTGCTGAGGTAGCATTAGGCCTAGTGGAACTGGAATATTGCCTGGAACATGAAGGGGTATATACCCCCCTTGATTTCTTTAACTTCCGCACCGGGCGCTTATACTTCCGTATCCACACCATAGCCGCATTAAAAGCCCCTGTTGCCGAACGAATGGCGGATGCCTTTGGCTGGTCTGCAGCGGAGCTAGCCAGCCAGTTGGCAAATTTGGAGCAGGCCATCGAGGATGTAGCCGAACACTTTAAAGCCGATAAGGCACCCGCTTAGGTTCATCCTGAGGAGGCTGCTACTACGGCCGCTACCGAAGCGGCCACCGCTGCTTGCAGTTCCTGGGTAATGGCCATACTCACTTCATTTGCCCAATCTTTGTTTGCCAAAAGTGCCTTGATTTGGCGTTTTGCTTGTCTTTTTTCCTTGAAGGAGCTAGCCAATAGGCGGTGGACATTACTGGCCTGTACCAAACTTAGCAGATGTATATCTTCCTGGATAGGAGTTGTATCACCAAAGACAATGGACCGCAACCTATGGATTAGCTGTTGGTGAGCGGTTTGGTTGTTGAGCTGGGTAAGACGATAGCGGAAAAAGAGAAAACGGTGCTGCTCTCCACTGAAGTCTCCACGCTCAATCAAATGAGTCACCATTCTTCGTTTATAGGATATTTTGGTGCTATTGAAGACGGATATCCAGTATCGAAAGCTTTTTACCTTTTTAGCTTTCTTCATTCTTCGCAGGGCTTCGCCATGCACCTCGGGAATGCCTGTGGTTAAATCTCCCACCCCCGTTATCTTCTTCCCCTCTGCGGTAATAGCACCTTCAGTCAGTAGGTCCATGATAATGGCCCCAAGCAGTCCTGCATTGACCGAAATGTCATCCGTTAAGAATCTACGTTTGTAGGGGTGGTGGCACATAATGAGCCACTTTTCAGAAAGTAAACGAGGTTGCTGCATAGAGTCGATGTTTCTTATATTCCGTTAGTGTCAGGTTCTAACAGAATATTACATATAACGGGATGGGTGTATAAAAAAAGCCTCGTCGGTTTGTCCGACGAGGCTGGTTAAAATCCTTTTTGGTTTTCATCAATTGGTAGATTGAATCAACCGCATGGCTGCAGGACCTAAATGATCCATCAGCGCACGCTTGTATTCTGTACTGTTCCGGTACCCGGTTCCATGTCGATAAAACTCCTCCCAGATAGGACCCCAATCAGATCCTTTGGGCAGTACAAAAGCAAATTGCTCTGAGGTGTCATCTGCTGCGGCATGCCGTTGGATGGGCTTCCCATTTTTGATGGCATCTACATAGAATACCAAATCCAGATAGGCAAATCCATTGGGGTTGGCCAGTACTTTTGCCAGTACATCAGGGCTAGAACTTGCGTACTCTACTGGCATGGCCGACCAGTAGTTATTCTTCAAACGCATAATGCGTGATTCGTTGGTGGTCCCCTTGGCTGTATAAGCCGTCATGCCGCCAAAGATATCTCCGATCTTGGAGAGGTCGCCCAGGTTGGCTTTACCTTTCTGGGTGATGAGTATGGCCTTGTTCTCGATAAAGAATGGAGTGAACGTGACCTCACTTTTTCGGGCATTTGTGACCGTGATGTTCCCAATGCCTACCACGCCATTGCTTCCACCCTTTGCTTGGTTATACATGTTGGCAAAGCTGGAACCATCTCCACTATAGTCCAGTCGAAGCTGTACGCCGTGTACGCGCTGTACGTAGGCGGTAAAATCTTCCAAAATACTTACACAAACTCCGGTGAGCTGCCCGGAAGCATCGCGATATACGAACCCGGGAGTTTCTACGAAGGTAACTTTTAGTACGCCTGCTCCCGAATTCTTGGCGCTAGCATATGAGGTGCCCGTTAGTTGTGCTTGAGCCCCATAAATGCCAGTTATCCATACTGCTAATGAGAGGACGCCAATCCTCAAATAGTGCCCTGTCGTTTTCATGGTGAAAAAATTAATGGTTCGGTTTAGTCTGTAGTAATGTACCTCTTCTAAGTGTAGAATACAATTTATAAAGGTAAGTGAATGTCTAAAAATCTAGATGAAGATCTGTGCAATATCAAAAAAGAGGGCTGTATTTTCCCAGAAATACAGCCCTCCGAATCAATATCTTGACTGGATTATAATCCAGAAATATCAACAATTTTAACTTCTACTCTGCGGCTTTCGCGTGCAGATCCACCGCTGTCGCTAGTAGCTCCGTATCCCCGCGCAATTACCTTACGTCTTGGTAGGCCCCGCCCATTCAAATAATCCAGTACACCAATGGCACGTTCGTTGGAGAGTTTCCGGTTAAATTCAGGATCACCTTCAGAGGATGCGTATCCAGAAATTTCTACACCTAGTTCCTTCACGTTCTGTACGTCCAACAGAAGTTGGTCCAACTGCGAATGGTACTCCTCATCTAGTTCACTTGCGCCACTGTTGAAATATACCTTCACTACCTTGCCCAATAAGGTAGGATCATAGGATGCAGCAGAGTTGGCAGCAGCTTCCCGTTCTGCTTTTTGCTGCTCGGCTACCTCGGTTACGTAGAAGGTAGGTAGCGAAAGAATGGTATCTCCATCAATTATCCGCATTTCCAGAGCATCTTCTGGATTCTCCTCATAATAGTACACCGTAGTAGCCGCTTCAATGGACTCATTTCCGGTTTCATCAAAATCGATTGAATCGATGGGGCTAGACTCGTACAGCAAATCCAGCAAGTAATCATAGGCTACTTCATCCGAAGACGCTACAATCAAATCCATCATCTCATACAAGTCCACACTGTCGTTTTGGACCAATAGCCGATCACGTGTTTTTTGAGGATCGTTAGGGTCCGTATTGTCAGTGTCGTAGAAAGCATTTCTTACTTCTACTCCTTGACCGACTACCTCATCAAATTGCTTCACCGCCACCAACACAATTTGCTGGTACAAGCGGTAGAAATATTGCTGATTCGGGATGTTGATGTTAACGGTGTACGGCAAGTATCCTTCAGCCGTGATGATCATATCATAATTTTTCCCTGGAGGGAAAATGATCAGGTAATCTCCTGTTTCTGGATCAGGATCGTATACGTACTTTACCTTCTCGCTAGTCTCGTTGTCCACTACTTTTATTCGTGCCCCTACGGAGGTGCCGTCTTCCCCTATGATTCTACCAGTGACCATCGTAAGCGGCACATTGGTTTCGTTTTCGGGCATATTGAGGTAGTAGATGTCTTGACCACCAGCGCCTCCAGGACGGTCAGAGCTAAAATACCCCTTACTACCGTCTGCCGTCAGGGTAAAGTAATTGTCATTAGAGGTAGTGTTGATTGGGTATCCCATGTTTTCAGGAATAGCCCATTCCCCACCTGCTTTATAGGTTTTGAAGATATCCCGACCGCCAATTGTGGTGTGTCCGTCAGATGTAAAAAACAGAGTGTGTCCATCGGGATGAATGAAAGGTGCGTCTTCGTCAAATTCAGAATTCACCCCAGGCCCAAGATTGATTGCCGGTAACCAGTTGCCATCCTTATCCCGCTCGCTCATGTAGATATCCATACCACCATGACCGCCAGGCCGGTTGCTAGCAAAAAAGATGGTTTGCCCGTCAGGCGTAAGGCTGGCAGTAGTCTCCAAATAGCGAGAGTTAATCTCGTTGCCCAAACTCTCCGGAGCACCCCAGTGGTCACCCGATTTGTGGACTGAGTAAATACTTCCAGAATTGTTGGCTCCACTCAAGAAGATGAGCATTTGCAGCCCGTCTGCAGATATACCAGCAGTGCCTACGTTAGCATTAGAAGCAGCTTGAATTTCTAGCTCTACTGGGGTGGACCAGCTTCCATTATTTTGGTAGGTGACCAGGATGCTTTCAACAGCGTCGTCAGGTCTGCCAGTAGGTGACCGAAAAGCAGTAAAAGCCATTACACTTTCATCGGCCGAAACCACAGGATTATACTCTGTGGTACCGCTATTAATGTTATCCCCAAAGCGGAATACGTCAATGCTTTTGGGAGCTTCCAGGATGGTGGCTGCATTTTCGCATATAATCAACTGTCGCTCGGTATCCTTCAGCATATTGGGCTCTCTGCCCTCATCCTGATATTTTTCATAGGCCTCGATGGCCTTGGCAATCTGGTTGTTGATGTGGTAGGATTTGCCCAGATAGAAATATACTTCACTGGGGACGTCCTTGTCCCGGTTGGCTAAAGCATTCTCCAATTCGGGAATTGCCTTTGCGTGGTCGTTGGCGTTTGTGGAAAGAATATAGCAAACACCGATACCGTAATGCACTCGCGGGAGGTCCCCGCCGGCTTCTAGTGCCTTCTGGTAATTTTCCAGGGCGTCAGAGTAGTTACGAAGACGCAATAATTGTTCTGCACGTAAAATTAAACGATCTACATTTTGCGCTTCAGCAGGCAAAATGTTCAGCATAACCATACAAACACCAAGGAGAAAGGCTACCGTCCGCTTTTTCATGAGCCAATCGTTTTTAAATATCAACATCATATTGCTTTTCGCTGGGGCGAAATTAAAAGAATAAATCCAAGCTTCGTTACAATTGTACGGATAAAATATTGAAAAGCTTCAAGTTATAGCAAAAACTATAAGTTTTGGATTCGGTCAATGGCCTTAAGTCTCTGTAATAGAGGGGGGTGTGAAAAATTAAAAAACACATACCAGGGGTGCGGCATCAGATTACTCAGATTGTGCACCGACAATTTCTTAAGGGCCGATTGTAGCGGTTCCCCGCCAAATGTTCGCGTCGCATAGGCATCTGCTTCGTATTCGTTTTTACGACTTATGTAGTTGCCTATCAGGCCCAAAATAGTAGAAATGGGCCCATACAAGATGGCAAAAGCTATTAGATTTAGATGAATAGCATATTCTGTGCCACCTAATGCAAACGATAATTCCTCATTGAATATGATAAACTGCATGAGGAAGAGCATAAGGCCGGTCTGTACGGTGGATAAAAGGAAGCCTCCTAGGATGTGTTGCTTCTTATAATGTCCTACTTCGTGAGCTAGCACACTGACTAATTCATCTGTACTGTGTTTTTCGATTAAAGTATCGAATAGTACTACCTTTTTTTGCTTTCCAAACCCTGAGAAAAATGCGTTGGATTTGCTGGATCTGCGTGAACCATCCATGACCAGGATATTCGTAAGGGGGAAATCTACCTTCCGGGCGTACTCCTCTATAGAGCTTTTCAAATTGCCGTCTTGTAGCGGGGTTAGTTTGTTAAAGATGGGCAGGATGAGAGATGAATAAAATACGTTCATAAAAAGTGAAAAGGCCGTCATTGCCAACCAGAAAATCCACCAGAAATCTTTTCCCATTTGGTTGAGTAGGAAAATGAACAATGCCAGCAATGGACCGCCTAAGAGTACGCCCAAGCCATACCCTTTGAGCTTGTCGAAAATAAAAGTGCGCAGTGTAGTTTTGTTAAATCCATACCGGGCTTCCAATCGAAAGGTATTGTACCATTGAAAAGGCGTAGTGAGTATATCACTCGTAATAAAGAGGGCTCCAAAAAAAACTAGGGGAAGCCAGCTAGTAGAGGTAACATAAGTAGCCAGCAACCGATGGATCCAGCCAAAGCCCCCAAACGCCAGTAGGCCAAAGCTGGCCGTGAAACTCATAAGGGAGGTGATAAACCCAAACCTTGCGTTGGCTCGCTGGTACTGAATAGATTTTTGGTATTTAGATTCCTCGTAGATGTTGGCTAGCTCGCCAGGTAGCTCCTCCTTTAGATACTTAATATTGAGGTAGTCAATTACCTGATCTATCAGGAATCCTAGCCCTGTCAGTGCTAATATTATATACAGAAATTCATTGCCCGTCATGCGGAGTGCGTTATCCGGACAAAAATACGGAATTCTAGTGGCAGCTTAGAATCGGGGGCAAGGTATCCGACGAACATTCAAGGGGGGCTTACGAGGATTACCCAGGAAGAAATCATAGGTAAGCGAGATCTCATGAGCGCCGCCACTGCGGATGCCTACGTTACTTAACGTATAATCGAAGGAATAGCCCAGATTGAATCCGTTGTAGGTCATGCCTACCAGGGTCACTATGCCGTCGTTATTGAAGTTGCCTTCTGCATTAGGAATGGGTATTCCCCGGTACCACATACCGACTACTAGTGGCTCTAAGGTGGCATATAATCCGGATTCTAACTGCTGAAAGGCCCCCTGGATTTTATACTGAGCCGTGATGGAAATAGAACGTTCCTGGCCGGCTTCATTCTCACCTGTCAGGTACTGGCTTATCCTCAATGGGATTTTGTAACCAGCATGAATGGTGGTTTTCATCCGTAGGATACTGTTGCCTTCTACTACAGATTGATTGGGTCGGTTAAGATGCCACACCGCACCACCAAGCCAGAACCTAGGGCTGTAGAAAAGAACACCCGTGGCCAGGTCCAATAACCAAATTTGGTTTCTACCTCCGGGAAGGGGTTCAATAGTCCCCGCTCCCGTGATGTTGCCGTTATTGTCTAGCTGGTCTCCAAAAATTAGATTGGAAAAGTTGGCCGTTTTATAAACTGCACCTACGTGCATGCCTGCTCGCACCGTGAGGGTCTTGGATAGCGGAAGTTCGTAAGCGTATTGCAGTCCGCCCTGGATATTGCTAAGGCCACTGAAGCCCTCTACATCTCGGGTAATTAGTGCCCCAAAACCACTGCGCCAATCTTCGTAGAAATAGTCAAAAAAGGCCGCATAGGTAGTAAAGGTGGCCTCTGCCCCCGGCCATTGGGTACGAAAGTTGCCCCCCGCAGACGCCATTTGGGGCCCTTGGTTACCCGCAAATGCAGGATTGAGGTACAGGGGAGCAGCATAAAATTGAGAATACTGGGCGTCCTGCGCCAACGTGGGCAGGGCAAATAGGGTCATACTTATGCTTAGGATAAGCCAAGATGGACGAATACGTATGTGGGAAATTTTCATTCCGTGAGCTATGAATTCAGGCGAGGTCCTTTACCGGGGACAATAATATCCTTTTCCAACGTGAGGAATAACGAAGCAATCAGCCAAACTATTTCAAATGTATTATTTTGTACTAAAATGACTAAATATTTTTCAGATGCACAGGTCACTTTACTTACCTTGCTCGTTATACTTTCAAAACAGGTGTAATTCTATCTTTTAGCATGAAAAAAGTGCGATTAAGGCCACTTTCTCCAGGTAGAATCTTATGGGTGTGTGTACTACTCCTTTGTATTTCTAACCTTCGGGCACAAAATTTCTCTGATTATAACTGGCTGTTTGGCAACCATCAGCAACATATCTCCTTTCTGAAAGGAAGTGGTGCATTTGATGTTTTGGACACCACCGGTATATCACTGGGACTGCAAGGAGCTTCCGTAGCCTCTACAGGCCAGAGCGGGGAGTTGCTGCTGTTTACCGATGGAGTGACTATATACGATGCCTCTTACCAACCCATGAGGGGCCAGGCGGCCAACCTCAATGGAGATACTCTCGGTAATGCGGCTACCGTGATAGTGCCGGTAGACGGTCAGGATAGTGCTTATTATATCATTTACCGGACAGCTGCCGGTGATCTGGAATACGCCACCGTTAGTATGGACTCTATTGGTAATGGTACGGAGTCCCTTCCTTTAGGACAAGTACTAAATATCAATCAACCGTTGTTGACCGGACCTGTGGGCGCTTTTACCACCTTTCAAGGCGGTGATGGTGGACCCTATTTTCTGGCATATCAAGAGTTGTCCGGGAATAATGACTTGGTCACGGTGCCCATTACGCCTCTCAACTTCCCGCCCATAGGGAGTGAGAACCGAACCCCACTGCCTAGTAATCCCTTTGTTGCCCAAAGTATTGCCTTCACTAGTACCGGAGACCAACTTATTGTTTCGCCGGCTACGGCTAATATTAACGTACACCGATTTCAGGTGAGTACCGGCACAGGCATTCTTACCTTCCTTTCTACAGTCCTCAATTCGGGCTTTTCTGATGGTATTGGAGCCAATGTTTATGATGCTGAAATAAGTACAAGTGGTCGCTATTTGTATGTTTCGAGAGGAGGCAACGGAAGCAGCACGGGGAATGTGTTTCAATACGATCTGGACAGTGCCGTAACGGCGGCCACTGTATTGCCTAATTCAGTGGCACGTAGCTATGGTTTGAAACGAGGACCAGACGGCAGCATTTATCATTTATTTCAGGAAACGGCCGCAGGACCATATCTGCTAGGGCGCATTGGGGATACCGATTCTGTGGCTAGTCTGGTGACGTACGAGGTGGTAGATGAAGGTATTGCTGATTGGGGAGCCGAACAATTCCCGGAAATTTCTGGCACGCATCCTCAGTCCTTCACCATTAGTTTTGTGACCCAAAATGAATGTACCGGGGGTACTACCAAGTTTTTTCCGGTAGTAGATCCTCCAGGCTTGAGTTATGAGTGGTCTTTTGATTCGGCTGGGGAGAATACCAGCGATGCAGTGAGCCCTATAGTAGAGTTTATGGATCCAGGAATATACCCCGTAACTCTTACGGTGGAAATACCTGGTGTGGGCATGCAATCTTTCTCTCAAGATGTGGAGATCATAGATAACTCCATGAACAACGTGATGACGGTGAGTGACACCACCATTTGTCCTGGAGATACCTTGGTGATAGAAGCGACGGGAGAAGGAATTACAGCAGGTACAGAATTCTGGTCTGAGATTGATTCGGTGACCATGCAACCTACGGCAGGTTCTGAGCTGCGAGTGACGGATGCGGGTACCTATTGGGTGCGGGTTACCTTTGATAATGGGTGTGTGGGAAGTAGTACTACGCAGGTAACCATCTTTGATCAGCAGGAACAGACGGCCAATTGGTGGGATTTTGGCAATAACGTCCAAATAGACTTTAATGAGGATACTCCGGTGGTGACGAGTAACAACATCATGAATGCCCCGGAAGGCTGTGCCACCATCTCAGATATCAATGGGGATAAGCTACTGTTTTCAGACGGTAATTTGGTGTATACCCGAACCAACGAAATTATGGCCCCCGGTACGCCAATCGGTGGAGACCTTACTTCTACTCAGTCGGTGGCCATTGTGCCCTTTGGTTCTCAAACTGATGCCGACTTCTATTTCTATGTCTTTACCACCGATGAGGTAGATAGTGGCCGTTACGAAATGGCTATGTCAGTGGTAGATCTACGGGAAGAGGGAGCCTTGGGTGGAGTGGTAACGGCGGACCGGGTCATCTTCAAAAATGCCACTGAACGCCTGGTTCAAGCTAACCTGGACGGGACCCCAACCATTATTACCCACGAGTACGGAACCAACTCGCTGGTTGGGTTCCAGATTACAGCTGATGGTCTGGTAGGGCCCATTTACCTTTCTGGAGGTTCTGCACACAGCCGATCAAATCCCGATGAAGCAGAAGGCTATTTGGAGTTTAATAACGATGCTACTAAGGTGGCAGTGGCGTTGAAAACGGCTGCGGCCAATACAGTAGAGGTATTCGATATCGATCAGAATACCATGACCTTGACCAACGAATTGCAAATTACGCTGCCAGATGCGGTAGATGTAGCTACGGTTTATGGGTTGGAATTTTCAAACAATAGCTCCAAGCTATTTATCTCCGTGAATGGTAGTCCTAGCCGGATCTACGAAGTACGGGTAGATAGTGTGGACCAAGAGTTTGCCCAGGAAAGTCTCACGCAAATTAGTGACGATGCGGATGCGGGCAGGCCTTTTGGGGCAATTCAGACTACGCCTAACAACCAAGTGGTGGTAGCAAGAGATGGCGGTGGCACCCTGGGAGTCATTTTGGTACAATTAGATACGGTAGCGAGTACCTTCGATCCATTTGGTTTTTCTCTGGCTACGGCCGATGGATCTACGGTGACCAGCACGCTAGGCTTGCCCAATTTTGTTCAGTCTGCTCTTTCTCAGGAAACCCCTCCTACCATGAACGTGATGGACGGTTGTTTGGGTAATGTGCTTAGCTTTTCAGGATCACCCATTTCGCAATTAGATACGCTTACTTGGTTTTTTGGTGATGGTAACTCTTTCGTAGGAGATACCGCCAGTCATCAATACGCACAAGAGGGTACCTACCTTGTTACTTTGGAATTGACTAACCGATGTGGCTTGGATAGTGTACTGACCGATACGGTAATTGTGTACCAAGAAATACCAGAACCTACTATACCCAATAGTATTTCTCTGTGTAGCGATCCTATTTCTTTGGATGCTGCGGATGGAACTAATGGTGCCCCGGACCCTTCCTGGAACTACAGTTGGTCTACTGGGGAAACTTCACAAGCCATAACCATTGCTGATCTGGCAGGACAGGCCTTGCTGGTATCCGTGACTGTCTCGGATAGTATAGGATGTACGAATTCAGATAGTACGCTAGTGGTAGATGGTAGGCCTATTTTTGATTTGGGTACTGACCAGACGGTATGCCAAGGCACGGCCGTGAATGATCTCAATGCTTCTAACAATGGAGCGCTATTTACCTGGACATTGAATGGTGTAAATACCGGAAATACGACCCGTTTGCAGTCAGTAAACACGAATATGGTTGATACTTTGGTCTACACCCTCACGGTCAACGATACCATAACGGGGTGTACAGATTCAGATACCGTATCATTCCTTGTGAATCAGAGCCCTGTGTTCACTACGGCTACCACCGAGACTTTTGAGTGTGGGCAAAGCAATGGCTCAGCTACAGTAACCGTGACTAGCCCGGCTACTTTTGATGTGGTTTGGACTGGCCAAAACGGATTTATGGGTACCGATGCGGCCACGGGTAATGTGTTGGATGCAGGCATATATACAGTCACGGTTACCGATGCGGTGTCCGGTTGCCCAACTACGGAAACAGTGTCAGTGACGGACGGCGGAGACGACTTTGCCATCATTGATGTTGTGCCAGATTCTAGCTGTACGTTGGCTTCAGTGCAGCTCTTTTTGAATGATAGTATAACCCAGGGATCTCTGGTGGATGTGTTCCTTCAGAATACTACAACCGGACAATTAATCCCCGTCTTGGATCAAAGGGTAACCCAGGTGGTGGGTACCGGAGATGTTGGGTTTGAGGTGTTCGACCTAGAGCCCGGGGATTACTTTGTTCAGGTGATTAATGCTGATGATTGCATCCGGGATACTACGTTCAATGTTGTAGACCTACCAGAGGTAACCATAGCTAGCCCCACCTTTTTGGATGCTTGTGGAGCCACTACGGAAGTTACGGTGGATGTATCAGGTCTTTCTAGTCCCGAGGTGCTCTGGACAGCCTTTCAGGGAGGTGGATTCCCAGTAACCGCAGACATTACACAACCCACCGTGACCGTTGATGCGGCAGGACTATATTTGGTAACGGTAAGTGATGAAAGTTCCGGTCTGTGTCCGGCAACTGATTCGGTAACGGTCAATCTAAATTCATTCCCTGGGGTAACCATCAATACCGTAGGGGAAAATTGCGAAGGGCAACTTACTCTGGAGTTGTCCACGGCTCCAGATGGGGATTACTCTACCGTATGGACGCAAAATGGAGCACAAATTGGTATTGGTCCATCCATTGTAGTTACTGAAAGTGGCCGGTATGATGTAGTGGCAACCCTGCAGACTACGGGCTGCCAGGCTACGGATTTTGCTGCTATTACCATCAATGATCCCCTGGAAGTGCAGGCCATTGGTGATCCTGCCTGTGATGATGGCAATCCAGTAACTCTTACTGCCATTGCCTCAGGAACAGAAAGTGATTCTCTGCTTTATACTTGGCGAGGACCTGGCCAAATCTCTTCCACTCTGAATGAAAATACCATCGATGTTTTCGAACCGGGTACCTATACAGTAACCGTGCGTAGAAATCTAACCCCAGCGGACGGCTGCACGGCCTTAGACCGTATTGCTTTCGAACGGGTTTCCTTTGATTCAGTAGTGGCTACCGAGTTGGCAGTGGTTTGTCCTCCAGATCCTGATCCTAGTATCAATACGGCAGTATTAGAAGCCTCAGGTGATTTCCTCACTTTCACCTGGACTCTGCCCGACAGTACAGACCGGGTGAGGCCCACGCTTACCACGAGTGTGGCAGGTATCTACCGGGTGGTGGCGCAAGATGCATTTGGATGTCGTGATACTGCTTACTCGGAAGTACGTCAATTCTGTGAGGTGTTCGTAAGAGCGCCTACAGCTTTCCGGCCGAACAGCCCTGTGGGCAACGATGCCTACCGTGTGATTTACAAGAATGTAGAGGAGGGGTCATTCTCCGCACAGATATTTAACCGTTGGGGAGACCTCATTCGCGAATTCAATAGCCCGACATTTGAATGGGACGGTTCTACCAGTAATGGCGGGCTGGCTCCACAAGGCACATACGTAGTGGTATTCCGCTATCGAAATCAGTATTCGGATGAGATGGAGGAGTTTGTAGAACGTACCCGGGTGACGCTCTTGCGATAGCTGCCTTCAATTTCTGTATAGACGCAATGAATAAAGAAGTTGAGCCTCTCCGGCTCAACTTTTTTAGTTTTACATCGGTTATGCCACTACACCTATGGTAGGTGAGTACACAAGTTGATTTGCATTACACATGATTCTTCTCATTTCTCCTTCAAAGACCCAAGATTTTGCTGCCCCACACTCGATAGAGCTATCCACTCAGCCCAAATTTGAGTCGGATGCAGATCGGTTAGTGAAGGTGCTCCAAAAGAAATCTGTTAAAAAGCTAGAGTCGCTCATGGATTTGAGTGAGAAACTGGCCGAAATGAATTTTGACCGGTTTCAGAATTATGCCTACCAAAGTGAAGGGGAAACGGCCGCTATTCAGCGTCAGGCTTTATTGGCTTATACAGGGGATGTGTACTCTGGATTTGCATTGGATACTTACACGGAAACGGATTATAATTTTGCCCAGCAGCATTTGCGGATCGTATCCGGGTTATATGGTTTGTTGCGTCCATTGGACTTGATTCAGCCGTACCGGTTGGAGATGAAGACGCCCTTGAAAAACACCCGTGGTAAGGACCTTTATGGGTTTTGGAAAAACCGGATTGTGGATACCCTCAATGAGGCCCTGGAGGAGAGTGGTAGCAAGGTGTTGATCAATCTGGCATCCAATGAATACACCCGTGCTATTCCAAAAAACAAGCTGAACGCAGAGGTGATTACCCCAACCTTCAAAGATTTGAAGAACGGAGAATACAAGTCGCTGATGCTGTTTTTGAAACAAGCGCGAGGCAAAATGGCAGACTTTGCCATCAGGCAAAAAGCTACCCTGCCCGAAGACCTGAAGGCCTTCGAGGGTATGGGCTATCAATTTGACGCATCATTGTCAGAAGGGAACGATTGGGTGTTTACGCGTGAACAAGGATAATGGGCTTGTGGGAAGATTGGCGTAAGCGTTTGTTCCCTAAAGGGGGGGCGGTACTTTGGCACGAGGTCATCTCTCGAACTGCCAAGGAGGAGATCAGCCGTGAGGCATGGGCTGATCAAATTCCCGAAGTGTTGGATACGCTGAGCAAATCTTACCACTACAAGAAAATGGGTATCAAAGCCCCTTGGCAAGTACACCTGTTTGATTCCCCCACTGCCAACGGGTTTGCATTGAGTTTTCCCCGAAATCTGGGCAAGCTAGGGTTCCAGCATCTGTTTGATCTCCTAAAGGAGCAGGTACAGGCCATGGGATATCGGCTGGCCAATAGCGACCGGAAACATACAGACAAAGGGCAGTTTGTGCAGACCGTGGAGCGGCATTACCTCAAGCCTAATGTGAGGCAGTTTGAACCACCAGTGGACCAACGGTACGGTAACGTGTTGATTGAATTAGTGAAAGAGGACGATGATCCCCGGTATATTAAGGTAATGACTACTGCCTATAATGACCGACAATACCAACCTGCCGCCCCGTTCCATGATTTTTTGGAGCGATTATTTGCACCCCCTGCTTAGAAGATACGTACGCGTTGGCGTCTAGCCTCGTGGTTAACCACCAAATGCAGTACATAAATGCCCGGCACTACATCGGCCGGGACGCGAAGTTCCCACACATTACTTGTCCAGGGCTCTGCCAATATGGGGATACTACGCCCTTGCACATCAATCAAGTAAAATTCCTCAGTGTCTACCAGGGCGGGTTCTACGGCATAAATCCTGAGGGGCCGATAGGTGGAGGTAAGCCGATAAATTGAGATAGAATCTACGGGCAGGCTAGGCTCCTCTACGATGGGAATGTCTCCCGAGCAAATCCCAATACGCTGGGTTATGCGTTCCCGCATGCTCTCTAGCTGATCATAGGTGTGTTGGCCGGGGCATTCGGTGGCACATCCGTCCCGATGCCCAGCGATAACGCCCAAATTGCTATTGAACCGGTGGCTATTGGTGCCCATAGGGTCCATTTCATCCTTGTAGGCTTTCCAGGCCAGCAACCTTTCCAGAGTACCCAGCATGGTATCCGTGGGGCTCAAATTGGTGTAGTCACCCAACAAGCAAACCCCCATGGTGCCTGTATTTCCGCCGCAAAAGTGCGCCCCTATGACTCGATCCTGGTCACCATTCTCTGGGTCCCGCCCCAGATACAGATCACCATTTTGTGAAATCAGGTAGTTGTATCCTACGTCTGACCAGCCTCGGGTTTGGGTATGGAATACGTAGATATCCCGCACCACCTGTGTGAAATTGGTATTGGTGTTAGAACCTGCTGAATGATGTACAATGAGGTTGCCCACATTAGAAAAACTTCTACCGGGACTCGGGGCAGGAAGACCCGCTCTCCACTCTGATTGTGAAATAGCTGGGGGGAATTCACAATAGCTCTCATCTTCTCCTTTTTGCTGGGGAGACTGCACCTTGGGTGCGGTGCCGCTATTTACCAGAATCAACTCCAGAGAGCCCGCGTATGAGGTGGGAATGTGTAGCTGATACGATTGGGAGGGATGAGGAAGGCTTTCCAAGTTGGATAGCTGGCCCCTAGGATCCTCACCGTGCGGATTGGCCTCAATGATCAGCTCATCCGTGCCATCTGTAAGGTACATGCCCTCAAAGCTTGCGCCATGGGGGATGCGCATGGCTACAGCCGTATATTGCCAGTCTTGGGGTAGGTCTACCTGAGCCTTCTTGCCCATGCCCTGCAAAGAATAGGTTCGGGTCCACGGATTGGTCGCAAGCGGTTCCTTGGCAACAAAGTCTTGTCCCAAGGAACATACCGAGACCAAAGTCAGCAATGCTGAAATACGGAGGGTGTGGGCAGGCAACATTTCTAGTGGGTTTATACTCAACAGACCCCAAAATGAGGGGTAGGGTTTCACTTGATTTTATGAATGTTATCCACATACCTTCTCGCCAAAGAAACCTTGTTAAAAATTGACCGTTAGCACAATAAAATACTGCCTGCATGTCACGCATCGCGCTTCTGTTCCAAGCGGTTGTCTTGGTCTCTCTTCTGAGTGCTTTTACAGTTCATAACGAACAGCTTCTCAGTACCTCCTTACGAGTTACGGTATTAAACGACTTGGGTAATTTAGTGCCCGGTGCCACCGTTACAGTGTATGCGAATGAGGAAGATTATCGGAACAGTGTAAATCCGGTAAAACCTGCTCAAGAGACCAATGAGAAAGGGCGTGTTTCTTTCAAAAAGCTGGAGCCTACGGTGTATTTCCTGGATGTGACGATGGGAGATCTGAATAACGTAGGGCTGGCGGTTCAAACTGACACCTTGAAGTCTAATTTGATAAATAAGGTAAACATCATTATTGAATAGTTTATTTGTTCTTTTCGTGGTTGCACAAACCCTGAGATGCCTCATCTCAGGGTTTGTTTTTTGTTAGGGATGGGTGTACGATGAAGTATGGGGCTGTCGCTCGCCATCTTTCCACCTAGGGACATTTTTAACCTGCTAGGCATCTAAAGGAGAGTTCGTGCAAATTCCTTTGACACAAATGGTGAAGCGCTCAAGTCCACCACAATCTTAAGCTTTCCTCACGGGGATGTATATGTCTTCCTCGCTATCGGGGTTCATGGGCCCCAAATACTTCTCTCCCAATATCTCAAAGAACGGGCGGTGGTCCAGAGTATAACCGGAGGTAGGAAGCCACTGACCATAGAACTGTTGGAGGGTAGCCCCAAAGGTGCTCACCGGCCCTCGGTATACGAAATGAGCGTATAGACCAGCCGGAAGGGTTAAGGGCTTCAACCCCTCGGGGATGGCATCAGTGGAAGAAACAGGAACGGTGGCCCACTTTTCTACGGGGCTCTGGGGCATAGGTATGCCCGGCGAAGGAAAAATTGAAACCGAGTAGGCCTCAGGGCCTAGCTTATTGGGTACTCCTCTTCGTTGTGGCCCAAAGGATTGCCAAAGATTACGCGTGTCTTCGTGGCCTACCACCGTGGTTTGCACTGATAGCCCTACCAGAGTAATGGGCTCTATTGTGAGTATGTCAGGAGTCATTTTATCGGGATGTATACTTCTTCTACTGCTTCTGGATTGTCAGGCCCGGCGTAGTCTGCAGGCATGATCTCAAAATGGGGGCGATCATCAAGCTCGAAATCCGAGGTAGGCAGCCAATCCGAATGAAACTCGGCCACCGTCTTCGGAAAATCCTTGGCCGGACCACGGTGGTAGAACTTGGCGTAGGTGCCACCGGGCATGTCAAAAGCGGTGAGTCCTTTAGGAATTTTGCTGAAGTGGCGTACCTGTACCGCAGCCCACCGTTCTACTTTAGAGGTTTCTTTGAGTGGGCCAAAGCCCAAATGGCGCATCACGGAGTAGGAGGCATCTCCCTCCCGGTGGCCGATTTCCTGACGCCGGGGACCAAACTCCTGCCAGAGTTTGAGTACCGCATTCAGATCAGACATTTCGGCCATGGTGCGCAGTCCCACGATGGTAATGGGGCGCAGTACAACTATGCTTACATCCATATGTTCATTTGCCTCCGCTGCCAATAAATCCGTCCTCACGACGATCAAACAGCACATTGAAGGAAGTCAGGCTCCCGTAGATCTTGGTAATGTATTGCTGTAGGTTTACCTTTTCCTCGTCTGTTAATTTGGAGGCATTGACGCGTTGTTCCATCACGCGCAGTCGATCTCGCACCATCACAATCTTGTGGAAGAACGTATCGATGGGAAGCTCGTAGGGTTTTAGGTCGGGATTGCCTGGCTGGAGAATCAGCGTTCCGCCATCCCATTTTTCCCCTAAGTCGGTGGTGTCCTGATCTCCCAAAACGGGCTCCAGCATGTCTTTTAGAACGTTTTCCAAATCAGCCAAGCTTACTTGATCTTGGCGAGGAGCTACATTTTCTAGTACCTCCAACTCATCTTCAGCATACAAGTGGCCGATCTCTTTCACCCCATGATTCACAAAAGTAATCACCAGCAGTTCGGTGGTGGTTTGTGTAACTACGCCTACACCAAATTCCTCATGGCGTACGCGCGAACCAATGCCTATTTCCATAAAAAGGGTAATGCTACAATGACGGAATATAGGGCGAATCCACTTTTTCTACCAAAAAAAGACGGATAATTCGACAGTCGTGTCCTTTTTCTCTACATGAAAATGAGACGCATGGCATCCTGTATGTTGGCGAGATTTTGGAACATGCAGATTCCCTTTGCGTTCATATATGAAGAAATCTACATTTGTTCTCCTTCCCAAATTTAATCACTCATAGTCACTACCTACATGGAAGAGCTGCCAAGCAAAGTAAAAGAGAAGTTTTCTGGTGTGTTTGAGCCTGCCTTGATCGAAGAGATGATCAAAGCGGGCCGGCCCATGCGCGTACAAGCCGGCACCGTAATCTTGGATTTGGGGCAAACCATGCCCGAAATGCCCTTAGTGCTTGATGGGCATATTCGCATAATGCGGGAAGACGAGGAAGGGCACGAGCTTTTCCTGTACTACATACAGGGGGGCGACGTGTGTGCTATGTCGCTTACTTGCTGTATTCAGGACAAGGCCAGCGAGATTCGTGCTATTGCCGAGGAGGACTCTCTACTTTGGGTGGTGCCCAAAAGCAAGATGGATAGCTGGATCAGCCTGTATAGCAGCTGGCGTACCTACGTGTTTCAGGCCTACAACAACCGGTTCGAGGAGCTCCTCGACACCATTGATAGCATTGCTTTTATGCGTATGGACGAACGCTTGATGAAGTATTTGTTAGACCTGAAGCAAACCAAGGCAACGTATATTATTGAAAAAACGCATCAAGAGATTGCGAACGATCTTAATACCTCCCGGGTGGTGGTGAGTAGGTTGTTAAAGCAGCTGGAAAGAGAAGATCGCATCGAAATGCACCGGAACCGTATCGAGATTCTGTAACTTGGGTTACCGCCGTCCCTGGCCGGGCCCGATACCTTTGCGTACACTTTGTTGAAATCGACTTTCAGAGATGAATCTCCAACGATACTTTCCTTTTCTGCAATGGCTGCCGGGCTACTCCCGAAATGAGCTGCGGGGCGATCTCTCGGCCGGGGTTACGGTGGGGGTGATGCTTATCCCGCAGGGAATGGCCTATTCTATGCTGGCAGGATTGCCACCCATCTTCGGTTTGTATGCTTCTACCATCCCACTGGTTTTATACGCTCTTTTTGGTACTAGTCGTCAGCTGGCGGTTGGGCCTGTAGCCATGGTGGCTCTCCTCATTGCTACGGGAGTAGGACAGCTGGCCGAGGTAGGTAGCGCCGAGTTTATCGGTTTGGCCATCCTGCTTTCTCTTATGGTAGGAGTGATGCAGTTTGCCCTGGGCGTTTTTCGCTTGGGCTTTTTGGTCAACTTTCTTTCACACCCGGTCATCAGTGGTTTTACCAGTGCGGCCGCCCTCATCATTGGGCTAAGCCAGCTCAAGCACTTGCTAGGCATAGATATTCCGCGCAGCAACTACATTCATGAAATCCTCATAAACGCGGCCCAAAACGTAGACAGCATTCACCTGCCTACCCTTGCGTTAGGCTTGGGGGGTATTGTAGTCATCCTCTTTATCAAGCGCCTGAAGAAAGGCATTCCTGGCCCTTTGGTGGCCGTGATTCTCAGCATACTGGCGGTATATTTTCTAGGATTACACGAAGGGGGCATGAAGATAGTACAAGAGGTGCCCAGCGGGTTGCCCAGCCTCAGTTTCCCCAGTCTGGAAATAGAAAGCCTACGTGGTTTGTTGCCCATCGCTATCACCATTTCGTTGGTGGGTTTTATGGAGTCCATTGCCGTAGCCAAAGCCATCCAGGCCAAACACAAGAACTACGAAGTAGACAATAATCAGGAGCTGATCGGTTTGGGGCTGGCTAATATAGGTGGGGCCTTGTTCAGTGCTTTTCCTACTACGGGTGGTTTCAGCCGCACCGCAGTGAATGACCAGGCGGGTGCCAAAACCGGGTTGGCCTCCATCATTAGTGCGGCCCTTATCATTCTTACCTTGCTCTTCCTTACGCCACTGTTCTACTACCTGCCCAAGGCTGTGCTAGCCTCGGTTATCATGGTGGCAGTATTCGGGCTCATTGACTTAAAAGAGGCCAAGCACCTCTGGAAAACCGATAAGCGTGACTTCGCCATGCTACTGGTGACCTTTCTGGCCACCCTTAGCTTGGGCATCGAGCAGGGCATTGGTGTAGGCGTGATACTCTCGCTTGCCATGGTAGTGTACCGTAGCACCTACCCCCACGTGGCTGTACTGGGGAAGCTACCCGGTACCACGCAGTGGCGCAACGTAACCCGCTTTACGGAGGTAATCCAGCGGCCCGAAATTCTGGTGGTGCGCTTTGACGCCCAACTATTCTTTGCCAATACCAATATCTTCCGCGATAAGCTTGCTCAGTTCGAAGCTGAGAAGGGCGAAGCGCTACAGTTGGTGGTGCTTGACTTTGCAGCCGTCAACGGCCTGGACAGCAGCGCCGTACACGTGTTGCACGACCTACATACGGAGTACCAGCAACGTGGCGTCGTCCTCTACCTATCGGCAGTTAAGGGGCCCATTCGGGACATTATGTACCGTTCTGGTCTTATGGAGGAGATTGGCCGCAAGAACTTCTTCCTGGGCAACGAGCAGGCAGTAGATTATTGGGACCAACACGAAATCATGGACCGCAAAGAGGTACACCCCGGTGTGCAAACCAACCTGAATGGAGAAGCCGTTAATGAGGAAGTAACGCTATGATGATGAAACAGATGGTAGACCGCCAGCTTGAGAAGGAACAAGAGGCGCATCCCGAAATAATACTACGCGACTTTCTTGCCATTGACCGTACCCGGCTGGCAAACCAACGTACTCTACTATCCTTTCTTCGTACAGGGCTCTACCTTTTTGTGACCGCTTTGGCTGTTTGGAAGGTAGACTTTCTCGAAGACCTGGCCTTTCTTACCGGTATACTCATTGGATTGGGAGCAATTACGATGCTGGTGGGCGTCATCAATTACTTCACCATGCGGAAAAAAATCGCCAGGCACTATCAAGTATCACCAAAGGCAAAAGGGGAATTGATGAAAGAATAACAGTAGAGTTTCCTAGCCCTTACAGCTTACCAATTCATTACACATTACACAACACCTCGGCGGCCCGCTTGAGCGTATCATCATCCTTGGCGAAGCAGAACCGAATCAGGTGCGGGTCTTGTCCGTCATGGTAAAAACTAGAAACGGGAATGGTCGCTACTTTCTTCTCTTGGGTTAGCCAGCGCACAAACTCTTGGTCAGGTCGTTCGCTGATGTGACGGTAATAGAACAGTTGGAAGTATGAACCATAGGAAGGTATGGGCTCGAACCGACTATCCTGCAGTAGACTCATAAAGAAATCTCGCTTCTCTTGATAGAAGCCCCCAAGGTTCTCGTACGTATTGGGGTTGATGAGGTACTCTGCCAGGGCTACCTGCACGGGAGTATTGACGGAGAAGGTGAGGTACTGGTGTACCTTGCGAATCTCTTCGGTGATATCAGGTGGGGCTACCAAATAGCCTACCTTCCAGCCGGTAGCATGAAAGGTTTTGCCAAACGAGAACACCGATACACTGCGGCTGCGGAGCCCGGGGATGCGCTGCAAGCTCATGTGCTCCTTTTCATCAAAGATGATGTGCTCGTATACTTCATCGCCCAATATGAATAATTCGTTTTCTTCAGCAATACCTTCCAGCTCTACCAGATCTTCGGGCGAAAGCACCGCTCCACTCGGGTTGTGCGGTGTGTTTACGATAATCATGCGGGTGCGGGGAGTGATGGCTTCGCGCACCCTACGCCAGGATATGGAGAAGTCAGGAATCCGTAGGGAGACAAACACCGGCTTACCTCCGGCCAACTCGATGGCGGGCACATAGCAGTCGTAGGCCGGCTCCAGCACAATCACTTCATCACCGGGGTGTACCAGCGCCATGATGGTAGCAAAAATAGCCTCGGTAGCCCCGGCCGTTACGGTGATCTCCTCAGCGGGGTTGAGGCGAGCGCCGTAGAGTGATTCTATTTTATTGCCTAGGGCTTCCAGTAAGGGAGGCCAGCCGGGCATAGGGGCGTATTGATTGAAGCCCTTCCGCATGACGTCGGCTACCTTATCA
>DMST01000116.1:138703-163069 GCA_003454975.1 Cytophagales bacterium
GGGGGCAACCGGGAAGTTGGGAAAGCCTTGCGACAGGTTGATTGCGCCGTGTTCGGCGGCCATTTTCGACATGACTGTGAAAATGGTAGTGCCCACGTTGGGGAGCTTACTGATCAATGCGGAAGTATGCACAAGTGTAGGTTTTATAACCACCAAATTAATGTCTGCAAGGTGGCGGCACAATACGGGAGCCGACGAAAGTAGCTTCATCGACCAATTGTCTACCCCAAGTACCCTAGAGAATTGTAAATTATAGACCAAAACCCTCCGTTTATGCGCACCCTACTTTTTGTCCTCTGTATATTCCAATTATCTGTGGGCCTCAGTCAGGCCACTCCTGATTCTTTGGCTTCTGCTCAGCTCATTGATGAGCAGGTTTGGCACCCCTTTCAGGAGTCTTGGTCGGCGCGTGATGCTGCGGCGTTCAATAGTATACACACCGACAAGGTGGTGCGGGCTGGGAATTGGGGTATTCGAGTAGGAGAGGAGTATAAGGAACAAAACCGCCGTTCATTTGCCCGGCCTAATTCTGCCCCTCGGACTATCGATTTTACGTTTGCTATGCGTGAGTTCCACGAGGCAGTGGCTTACGAAGTGGGGTACTACCGAGTAACGATGCGGCCCGATGACGGACCGGAAAGGGTGTCTTACGGCTACTTCCACGTGGTGCTAAGAAAGGAAGATGGGGTGTGGAAGATTGCCCAGGATTGGGATGCCAACGAAGTAGGAGGGCATGCCATTGGGGCAGCTGAATTTGCCACGGGCTTTCCTCTGTCCGCAAAATAACCCTCCCAATGGAAAAGCTGATCAATTTACCCACCCGGGCCCCGGAAGGATTGGATAAGGAGCACATTAAGGCGCAAACGAAAAAGCTACGCCAGCGTATGTTCGATTTGCAGCACAAGATGTACATCCAGGGAAAATACAGTGTGCTGGTAATCCTGCAAGGGGTGGATACTTCTGGTAAGGACGGCACTATTCGCAATGTGTTTTCGGGAGTGAACCCCATGGGTTGCCGGGTGAAATCCTTCAAGAAACCTACGGAGCTGGAAGAGAAGCATGATTTTCTTTGGCGAGTGTTTCCGCATTTCCCTGAGGCCGGTAAGATTCAACTATTCAACCGTAGCTACTACGAGGATATCATCATGCCCCAGCTGTACTGGACGCACTCACAGGAAGTGATTGACCATCGTTATACCATGATCAATGCATTAGAGCAGCATCTGGTATTGAATAACACCCGGGTGATCAAGTTGCTACTCCATATATCTTCCCATGAGCAATGGGCCCGCATAGAATCACGAATTACCGAACCTCACAAGCGGTGGAAATATCACCCAGACGATAAGAAGGCTGCTGAGCGATATGGAGAATTACTGGCACAATATGACCTGATCAGGGAGCGGTGTAGTGAGCCTGTACCGTGGGAGGTTATCCCTGCAGACCAAAAGTGGTATCGAAATTTTCTGGTGGCCAAACGTTTGGTGGATGAATTGGAGGCCTTGGAATTTACCCTACCAGAATCTCAGTTTCTTGATGAGGAATAAAAAAAGCCCTGACACCGAAGTGCCAGGGCGATATGGAAATAAGACGTTTTGATACTTAGTTGGTAAGACAGCTAGAGTTGCAACGCTCGCGGATCACCTGATAGGCATTCAAGTCACCCAGCTCACCGGCTTTGCTTAGGTCTAGGCAGCCGGCTTGCATCTGGCCGTATTCTATGCGCAAAACTCCGCGCAAGTAGAAGGCGTCTACATTGTCGTTATTGATCTCCAGAATCTTAGTACAGTCGTTGATGGCATCTTCGTACGCTTCCAACTGCTGTTTAGCCTGGCCACGCTTGTAGTAGGCTTGCACGTTGTTTTCGTTTAGCTCGATGGCCTTGGAGTAATCTTGGATAGCTCCGTAATAGTCTTGTAAAGTGAACTTCACGTTACCACGCTCGAAGTATGCATCTGCAAATTCAGGATTGGCTTCCAGCGTATGGTTATAATCCTTCATAGCGCCGTGCAAATCTTCAAAATCACGCTTAATGTTGGCACGGAAAAAGTACGCCTGGAAATAACTAGGATCTGCTTCGATAGCAGAGTTGAAGCTTACAATTGCTTCCATGAATTGTTTGCTTTCGTACAGCTTGATTCCGGCTACGGTAAACTCAGTAGCCGCTTGCGCAGAAGCGCCTTGGCCGAAGGAAAAAGAGGAAATTCCAACGCCCAATACGAGAAGTGATAAAATACGTTTCATATCAAATTGTCTTATATAATGTCCACCTGTTTAACATCTCCAAACTCGTGATCGGTTCCAGAGTTTGTCAATTCATAAGCTATTTACTAAGGTTTACCCACATCCAATAATTCGCTGAATTTCAGGGATGTAAGGAAACTATGCATATGTGCCGAAAAGGTTTCCTGCTTCGGCTAATGCGGTGATTATTTGCGAGTTATCGAGTGAAATTTCCACTTCTTTTTTTCGCAAGGTTTCAATTACTGCTTCCGTAGCCAAATTGCCCACCAAATCATCTTCGGCCATCGGGCAACCGCCAAAACCTTTCATGGCAGTATCTATTCGGTTTACATTGGCTTCCACTACCGCTTCCACTTTCTCGTGGATGGTGGTAGGATGGCTATGCAAATGTGCACCAAATTCGATGCCAGGATATGCAGGGATGAGCTCGCCAAAACTATTTCTTATCAGCTCGGGTGTGCTCACTCCTATTGTATCGGCTAAAGAAACGATGCGGATTCCCAGCTTGTCCAACTTTTCGACGAACTCCACCAATACACTCGGTGAATAAGGGTCTCCGTACGGGTTTCCAAAACCCATCGATAAATATACGACTTGCTCCTTATCGTGCTTTTTGCATAATTCCTGGATTTCTTTTACCACTTCCAATGCCTGGCCAATGGATTTGTTGGTGTTGCGCTGCTGAAAAGTTTCGGATACAGACAGAGGAAAACCCAAATAACGGATGGCCTCAAACTGACAGGCATCCTGCGCTCCTCGTACGTTAGCCACAATGGCGAGTAGCTTGGTAGCGGTAGTGTCTAGTTCCAATTGGGCCAATACCTCAGCCGTATCGCGCAGCTGCGGAATGGCTTTGGGAGAGACAAAACTGCCGAAGTCCAAGGTGTCAAAACCCACCTTGAGTAAGGTATTGAGGTATTTTACCTTCTCCTCCGTGGGAATAAAGTCGTGGATGCCTTGCATCGCATCACGTGGGCACTCAATTAGTTTCAGCATACTGCATGTGGGTTGTGCTGCAAATTAGAGGGTTTTTGATAAATAAAGTACTGTTCCCTTCGAACCTGTTATTCATTCTGTGTGTCTTGGTGCGAACAAACTAAGGGTATCTGCGCGCCACGTTGAACTCTCAGCACGCAATTGTGTTATCTTTACGTTCATCACTAGCAAGGATATAAACAATAGATATTATGGGAAACAAGGCTATTGAAATAACTGATAGCAACTTTGACGAAGTCATTGCTAGCTCCGACAAACCTGTATTGATTGATTTCTGGGCTGAATGGTGTGGTCCCTGTAAAATGATCGGTCCCGTGGTTGAAGAGCTCGCTTTGGAATACGAAGACAAAGCTATTATTGGCAAGTTAGATGTGGATGCATATCCTGATATTGCTGGCAAATTGGGCATTCGCAGCATTCCTACGCTGTTGTACTTCCGTGACGGTGAAATTATTGACCGTCAGGTAGGTGCTGTGCCTAAGTCGGTATTGGAAGGAAAACTTGCCGCGCAAATGACTAGCGCAAACTAAGTTCTCCAAGCCACTCTTAGAAATTGAAGCCGCTCTCTATTATAGTAGGGATCGGCTTTTTTGTGTCCAATCCTTTGCAATTGGTAATTTGCACTCTGGCTAGAAGGGATGGGGGAGGCCGAATGTCCAAAGTTGGTGGTTGAAGTATCCTTATCCAATTTGTGTAACTGAAGTCACGGGCCAATCAACTGAGCCCCACTACTTTCGTTTCATCAAATACAAATCAGAGACACTATCTTTGAATCCGATATGAAGATTGAACAGATTTATACAGGTTGCCTGGCACAGGGCGCCTACTATATAGAAAGTAATGGAGAGGCCGCTATCATTGACCCCTTGCGGGAAACGGCTCCTTATTTGGAGAAGGCTGAAAAAGAAGGATCTACCATTAAATATATCTTCGAGACGCATTTCCATGCCGATTTTGTAAGTGGGCATGTGGACTTGGCCGAGAAAACCGGGGCGAAGATCGTCTACGGGCCAGGAGCCAAGACCAAATACAGCATACATGAGGCTTCGGATAATGAAGATTTTCAGCTGGGTAAGCTGACCATTCGGGTATTGCATACTCCTGGTCATACTCCTGAGAGTAGCACCTTCCTGTTGCTAGACGAGAGCGGACAAGAGCACGCCATTTTCTCGGGTGATACTTTGTTCATTGGCGATGTGGGCCGCCCAGACCTAGCCGTGAAGAGTGATCTAACCAGGGAAGATCTGGCTGGGCTGCTATTTGATAGCCTGCGCAATAAGATTATGCCTTTGCCCAATGAGGTGATTGTATATCCGGCACACGGTGCGGGCTCTGCCTGTGGTAAGAACATGAGCAGCGAAACCTGGGATACCCTGGGTAACCAAAAGGATACCAACTATGCGCTGCGTGCAGACATGACCAAAGAGGAGTTTGTCAAAGAGGTGACCGACGGTATCCTTCCTCCTCCTCAGTACTTCGCCAAGAATGCCCGGATCAACAAGGAGGGGTATGACAGCATAGATGCCGTATTGGAGAAGGGCACCGTGGCCCTGGACATCGATACGTTCGAAAGCATGGCCAACCATGAGGGGGCTTTGGTGATTGATACGCGGAACGAGGCTGACTTCGTGAAGGGTTTCATTCCTAAGTCGATCTTCATTGGCCTGGACGGTAGCTTTGCTAGCTGGGTGGGTACGCTGATTACGGATATTCAGCAACCCATCGTGCTGGTCACGGACGAGGGACGTGCACAGGAGGCGGTGACTCGCCTGGCCCGGGTAGGCTACGACAATGTGCTGGGCTATCTGGAAGGTGGATTTGAAGCCTGGACCGCAAAAGGGAAGGATGTGGATTCCTTGGCACAGGTAACTGCACAAGGGCTAGCGGAAATGCTGGTAGCGGGCGAGCAAGTGGAAGTGGTAGATGTACGCAAGAAGTCTGAACACCAGAGCGAGCACGTTGAGAATGCCTTGAATGTGCCGCTAGACTATATCAATGATAGTATGGGAGAGCTGGTTCGCGAGAACACCTACTACTTGCATTGTGCAGGTGGGTACCGGTCAGTGATCATGGCTAGCATATTGAAGGCCCGGGGCTACGAGAATCTGGTAGACATTGCGGGAGGTTTCAAAGCCTTGGCGGAGACCAGTATTCCCAAGTCAGAATATGTGTGCCCCAGTACGCTGTAAATAAATTGAATATTGATATAGGAAAGGCTGCCTCTAGGGGTAGCCTTTCGTGTTTTATCCGACTTGATGGAGCCAGGAGCATTCTATTCTACTGGCGGCTCCGCCATTTTTTGGTGCAGAAAGGATAGGACGCTATTGTAGGAAAGATTTAGAAGGTTTGGTAAACCAATCACCAGAGCCAGCAGGGACGCTGTTAACAATATTTTTATCAAACATTGTCCGAAAGGCGTGATAGACCAGATCGCTTTAACGTCGGCGGAAAAAACTAGAGGCCATCGATATTCCTTTGTTCCTTATGAAATTTTTTATGGTCAGAGGGCGTCAACCCAAACAAGTCCTTGAAAGACCGTGTGAAATGGGATAGGTTGATATATCCGATGGCGTAAGCGGCTTGAGATGCAGTTTCACCTTTTTCGAGTAGCTCCTTTGCGAACCACAGTTTTTGGTGTTTGATGTAATCGTAAGGGCTTTTTCCAAACACTGCCTTAAACTGCTTACGGAATTTCGATTCGCTCATGGAACTCATGCGTGCGAGTTCCTCCAGTTTGATTGGTTTTGCGAAATGTTGATGTATATAATCGCGGCAGGCCATCAATTTCTCAATGTCTTGTGCATTGGCTGTATATTCAAGGTGTATTGCTTCTTCTGAAAAAGAAGAAAAAAACATGGAGAGTGCTTTTAGACATTGGCCGAATACATAAGGCTCATCCACCAGGTGTCTGCCGTTCTCCATTGCATATTGGTGCAACTGATAGATTTCGGTGGCTAGTTCAAGGTGAATGCTTTGATAAATGAAGAATTCTTGGTGAGACTCAATAAATCTATTGACAGCTTGGTGGTTTCTAAAAGTCTCTGCTACCCACTGTTTGTCAAAAATGAAGGCGACCTCTTTATGTACTTCCGTGTCGGTGAAATCTGCGTAGGATCCAATATTTGTACTGGCAAAAAAAGCTCCAAAGATGAGGTTCTTTGGTCCTTCCAGGGAGGATATGGAAAGATCTGCCTTTTTTGACACGTGGAAATCCAGAACGATTAGGTTACTCTCCGAATTTTTGGCCCTTCTTACCCTGGCATGCTCTACCAATTTAAATTCGCTAACCATGCAGGATAAGCTGCGGTGTGGTTGTAAGGCAACGATGCTAGTCTTTAATGATTCGTTTTCATAGGTAGCTAGGTGATTTTCTATTCTGTAGTCGAGCTGTTGCGCCAACTGAGCTACTATTGCCTCTGCGTGGTCAACTTGGTAGGTTACATCAATCATATTTTCAAGTTTAAGTGCATTCCAACGGTAGTCCTAATGCATTGTAGATAGGAACTAATGATTATTGAATATTCTGGGGAAGGGTTAAAGTAATTAATGCATATACCTTGGGCAGGGGGCATCAAGGAGGGGTATTTGGTTTACGTATTCCCGCTGGTGGCCTACCCCAAAGGTTGCTGTAGGAGAGGTAGTCCGAAGACCAGTTCTGGGGATTGAATTCTTCAGGCTCAGCAAAGAAAAAGGAATCAGGCATAAGAGTTTTGCAGACTTGGGTAAAGAAAATCAAGGATATAATCGTCAATACCCGCGAGGTCTTGGAACATGCTGACGACGGCATTTTCCAGCGGCTTCGTTAACTGTACGCGGTTGCGTTTGCCAATTACTGTGCCTTATGTTCTCGGTATGGACTCCAATTCCTGCTTAGTGGGTGTCTGAGGGAAAGGGCTAAGCCCTGGTAATTCAGGTGGTTATGGCTGATTGTACGAAATGAAATATTGTTTTAGTCAGTGGCTGAGAGAACCTGACTCGATCTTGCTTGACCTAGTTTTGTACCAAAATGGTACGGTTATTATGTGCCAGTACCGCACAGGAATACCTGGATTATCGTCTTTCGGTAGCGTGTGAATTTGGACTGAAACACGGAAATTCTAACTCGATTACAAAGATCCTATGGATCAATGACCCGGGCTGTAGATGGGCTCCTAGGCATAAATGAAGAAGACAGCCCCACAGGGACTGCCTTCTAAAAAGCAAAGTGTTAAACGGTCGGCTACTGAAACCGGGAATCCGTGAGCGTATGCATAAAAGCAATGAGTGCTTCCTGCTCACGGTTCGTAAGACCAAGTGGATCAGGCGGTAGCGTCTGGTACTCTTCCTCAATACCGATGCCCCAGCCACCCCCGCGGTTGTAGAAGTCAACTACCTCTTCCAGGGTAGCATACACGCCATTGTGCATGTAGGGGGCGGTAAGAGCCACGTTGCGCACGGTAGGTGTTTTGAAGAAATGCTTTCGCTCCTCAGTTTGCATGATGTTGTATCGGCCTGGATCAGGGTCGATGGTAGCATTGGCTGTCATCGATTCTGCGGGGATGCCTAAGTGCTCCATCTCCGATTCGGCCCAGCGGCTAGGCACCGTTCCGTTGAACACGGGCGCAAAGTGGCAAGTAGCACAAGCTGCCTTGCCCATAAAGAGGTTGAAGCCCTCAATTTCTAACGAGGTGAGGGTGGCTTCCTCACCGCGCATGTTGCGATCAAACTTACTGTCGAACGGTGCCAAGCTACGAATGTACTCCGCAATGGCGTGGCGGATGGTGAGGTCTGTTACACCGTCTTGGTACAGGGAATCGAAGGTGGCTTGGTACTCGCTATCTTCTCGCACGGCTAGTTCCAGTCCTTTCAGGTCGGAGTGGAATTCCGTGTTGGAATTGACTACCGAGATAATCTGCCCTTCCAGACTCCCCGAACGATTATCGGCAAAGAACGCCTTCTGCAGGTTGGCATAGGTGAGGGTAGGGCTGTTGCGGGTTTGTCCGGCTGATTTCTTTAGCCCATCCGTAAAGGCGAGTTCCGCTTGGTGGCAGGTAGCACAGGCCATGCTGCCTGTCTCCGACAGGCGGGTGTCGTTGTACAGGGCCTTACCCAGTGCTATGTGACTAGCGCTGGTTCCGAGCTTCCGATAGGTACGAAAGAAGTCAGGATTGAAGGTTGTAGGCGAGAACAGCGTTGAGGCGTCGTTGCTCAGTGCCATGGTGATGGGGAACTCTACCTGCCAGTCAGCAACTGTTTGGTTCCAAAGCCCCATTTGTACCTGTGTGTGCTCCTTGATAAAGCCGTACCGATCGAAACTATCAAAGTCTCCTTGGAGTGCCTGCTGGGTAGCCTCGAACTCCTTCAGCCACGCCTGCAGCAGCGCTTTGTCTTGAAACTGCCCTTCGAATAATGTGAGGTATTCGAACAGCTGTGTGTACTCAATTTGCGCTTCTTCTACTGAGCGGGTCAGGCCCGGAGAATCAAACCCCGTAATGCCGTTGAGGGCAATGCGTACCATTGCGTTGCGGAGCAACCAAAGAAAGTGATAGGGCTCCTGCCGTGATAAATCTACGTTATTGGCCAGCAAGTTGAGTCGGTCACGGGTCTTTTGGGCGTTCCTGCGAATCTCCTTCAGGTCCTGCTCCTCTTCCAAGAATAGCAACTCCTCCATCACCTGAAAACCGGTTGGTTTTATCTTCTTGATGTCGGTGAGGTCTTCCTCTTCTACCTTGAGTAGGTTGGGGCCATTCAGCTTGCCATGGCTGTTCACATCCATAAAAGCCAGAATAGACTCCATGCGTTTGAAGCTATTTCTAGCGTGCACATAATCCTGCTCCAGAGCTTCGCCCTCGTGCAGTTGCATGCTATCTAGCCAGCCAATGGTGGCGTGTAGGTGCTCACCGTATAGCACCTGTAATGCGTCAAAAGGATTATCGTCCGCTTCCTTGCGGGGGGCGTCCGGTGCCCCGCATCCTACGCATACCAAAACAAAGAGGCTTACCCAGTAAGCCTCTTTGATACTATTTTTGATAATCAATCTCATAAAGAGTATTGGTGGTGCTTAGCGCGCCAAACCGCGGATAACGTACAACTGACTTCCTTCTGCACGAGAGTTCTCCAGGTCGGGGTTAGCCAATGGATCGGTGAATACACCTTCTTCAGGCTCCCAGCCGTGGTTCTGCGTAATCAGGATGAAAGTCTCCTCTTGGTTGATGATATCGGAGATATCGATCATACCGGTGATTTCCCAGTTACGGTCAGCAGTACCCACGCCATCGTTGGCAGCCAACTCCTGATCACACTCCAATACTACAGCCAGCTCGCCAGTATTCAGATCGTACTGGTATAGGCGTGCAAAGTGATCTTTCTCAGGAGTATCAGGGTAGCCGTTAGGATCCTCTTGGATGTAAGCGTAGTTCTCTGTTACCAAGATGTTGTCAGGGCTGTGGAAAGCAGCGGCTTTTCCTGTCAGGTTGTCACCGTCCAATACCACTTCCAGCTTAGCAGCGCCAGTAGGATCGTCGTCGTTCAGGGTCAATTTGTAGATACGGCCATAAACAGTACCACGGCCAATGAGGTCATCGCGCTTACGACCAGTAGCTACGAAGTAGATTTCGCGCTGAGCAGCTCCGTTGCCACGACGCCAGTCGATGTCCTCTACACGGCTAAAAGAGATAACTCCTTTTTCCTGAGCCTCTTCTTCCAAAGCATCCAAACCAGTTTGGTTCAGCTCTACTACTTCCAGGTCGTATTCCTGACCTTCTACCATGTCCATTTCGAACTCCACACCGGGAGTAGTTACGCGGAAGCTGTACAAATTGCCACCGGTCAAATCACCACGATCGCCTACATACATAGCCAACTGACCACGAGGGATGTCGTTTGCAGATTGGTCGTCACCAATGAACAATACCGTTTGGTTACGGTACGCTCTTTTACCGATCACCACAGCATTTTCAGTAGACCACTCACCTAGGTTAGTCAGCAAGTCAGGAGTAGAAGCGTCAGCAGCATCTTTAGTAACGTCGGTACGATAAACGCCTTTAGCGTCACCGCCCCACTCGCCACCAGACAAGTACCAAGGGCCAAAACCATGCTCCTCAGGAGTAATCAAAGAACCAGAACACTGGGCAGTAGCAGCAGTCGCAGTCGCATTCAAGATATACTCACCGGCCACAGGGCGGAAAGTCTCATCAAGCGTAATGCGAGCAATCGAGTAATCAGCCTCGATGTTGTTGATCAAAGTGAAGGTACCATCATCGTTAGCCAAAAGGCCAGCACCATCCGCCATAGAACCGTAAACGAAGTTAGGAGTGTTCTCCAATACGTCTTCCGAAGAAAGAATAGGATACACCTGAACGCTTGAGAAAGCAGAGGTCAGTGCCAAATAGTCACCTGTTACGGAGTGGTTTTGAAAAACCACTTCGCGACCCACGGGATCAAGCAAGTCACAAGAAGAAGCCAACAGCACAATTCCGGCGCTGATCAGCATGGATTTGGGTAGGAAATTCATAAAAGAGTTTAGTTAGAATTATGCCCGCAAAAGAAGAAATCGGCAGCCCGGAACGAGTTTCAGATTCGTCACTAAACCTTTATCAAATCATATATGACTATTTTGAGAATTAACCTTCGGGTAATCTTGTAATGGTAATTCACATCACAGCTGTGTTTTTGTTCATTTCCTGTTCATAACGCCCCTATTTAGAATTATTCTTCATAGTCAGGTTGCGGAACTCTGTCTGTAGTTGGGCTAAATCCCTGGACATTAATTGTGTTTTTTGGATAAAGCTGAATTGAGTAGTGTTGTTTTTTTGCTGGATTGCATAAAAGCGATTACCCTTTAGGTTGGGCGATCTTGATCTTGCCTAGGTGTTATGTCTTGAAAAATTCTCGTAATATCACATGCTATTCCAATGTCCTAACTGCGTACATCATTTTATGTCCCATCGTTTACGATTGCTTTTGGTAAGCGCTGTTTATCTGTTTACCGTAAGCCAACCATTATTCTCACAAGAACTTAATCGGACTCTGCTGGCTCAGTACCCCAATATGCAGGGAACCACCGGGGCCATTACAACGGCTACAGCCCATACGTTGCCCAAAGGGCATGGGTATATTTCTATTCAGGAGAGCTTTATTCTTGATTCTTTGGATCGGGTTCACATTACGGTGGGCCTTACCAATCGTTTAGAAGTGGGGCTTCGGTCTGATATCCCTCAGCTGCTGAATCCCCGACTCTCCATGATTGTTAAGTTCAATGCCTTCTTGCAGGATAGCCTGTTTCAGGGCATGCCTGCTCTGAGTGTGGGCATGCACCGGGGCTACATGTATCTGGTATCCAGCTACCGGTGGAACCGTTTTAGTCTTTCTGGTGGGTGGAACAAGACGGCCAAAGCCCAAGGATTTTTTGCCAATGCCAGTGTCCAGTTTCTACCTGCCTGGACTTTACAGGCAGACGTTTCGCCAGTGGGTGCAGGTATTGCCTTACGAGCGCGCTGGAAAAGCTTGTGGTTGAGTCTTATCTATTACCAACCTCGAATAGAGAACCAGCGCCTGGAGGACTATTTCTGGGAGATTGGCTACCACTGGGAGGAAGACCATGCCTTCAATTTCGTGCAGCTACCCGGGCAAGGCTCCTTTACGCGAAGGGCCAAATAAACGGCCCTCAAGATTGGAGCCGAAACCTACCCCTGCTATTTTCACTACTTGCTAGTTGAATATCCACCAAATTTAGGAAGACATGAGCGGCGTGGTCAGGTTATTTGTATATGGAACCCTTTCTCGCAACGGCAATACTCCTGAAGCGGAACGCTTTCATCAGGAAGCTGATTTCTTAGAGCTAGGTTCTATTCCGGGCAAGCTATTTCGGATTGGCGATTACCCGGGGGCGATGTATGATACGGCTAATCGTGCGGACCGGATTGAGGGCGAGATTTGGAGGATGAAGGACCCAGTGGCCACTTTGGCTTGGCTAGACGAGTATGAAGGTAGTTCATCCCAGGACCCGGAACCGCACGAGTTCATTCGGCGTATCATACCGGTATCCCCCGAAGATGGTTACCACCTGGCTTGCCATGCCTATCTATACAATTGGTTTGTAGACGGCCGCCCCCAGATTCCGGAAGGGTTATGGAAGGGCTAGCCTTAGGGTCTGGCAACAGGCATTAGCCGATGGTTCTCTTGCTTTCCTCTTTCCCGGGCCAGAAACACCTTATTGGTAGCGTCGTAGGAAATGACCTCAAAAAGCGTAGGAATGAGGTCTCTGCCTTCGTAGGAAAGTAGCCCAAATTTCTCCCTCTTTTGCACGATGACAACTTCATCTTCAATGACTTCCAGGTACGAAAATCGTGGAGCTAGTAATTCGTATCCGTCGGTGTCTAGCAAGCCAAACCGATCCTCGCGTTGGGCCAGAAAACGGCCGGAGGGTAGCAAGGTGATCGAGGTGTAATCAAAAGGCAATACGGTCTTTCCGTTCTCATCGATGATGCCGTATTGGTCCCCTTGTTTTACTACCGCGCGACCTTGCTCAATGAAAAAAGGCTCCTCATACAGGGGCTGAATTACCAGCCGTTCGTACTGATCGATGGCGCCCCAGCGACCACGCAGTTGAATGGCTGCCCGGTCTTCCGAGTAGGCCGCCACCGAATCGTACCGATTGGCAATCCTCAATCGGGCTTGATCGTCTACAAATCCAAATCTACCCGAAACCTTCACGGGGAAGAACCCATCAGTGACGGGGTACAGACTTTGGAATCCCTCGGACCCTTTCATAGCGCGCTCGCCGTCGAGGGTAAGAATACCATACTCATCCCCTGCTTGATATGCGTAGAACTTGTTGGCGATGGGGAGTGAAAGAGAATCGTACTGAGGGAGTACAATCCACTCTCCGGCCCAGTTTTTTAATCCCACCTTACCTTCCTCCTCCAGGAGGAATCCGTCTGGTCTTGGCTCTAGCCGACCCGTAGACCGAAAGAACAAGGACTGATCGGTCAGGCGACGAATTTCAGTGAGTGCTCCCTTTCTCCTGCGGAAAAGGGAAGGGGAAATGATGCTGAGCGTGGCTTCTTCTGGAGTGCGGACCCAGCTCCCGGTAGTATCAATGATGCCGTTGAGACCATGGAATTTGACCACCGCATGGTGAAACCGGAAAGGCTGCGGTATGGTATCGTAAATACAAGCTAGGGCTATTTGTCCGGACAGATCCATAAATCCCCAACGGCCAAATTGGCGTACAGGGAAGAACCCTTCGCGAAGCGGTAGCACTTCTTCATAAGGCTCTTGATTTACTTGAAAGCCTACGGAATTCCATACGTCCCAGGCCAGGGAGTCGCCAAACCTACGGGCCGCAAAGAAGTAGTCTGATTCCCGATAGAGTGTGTCGTACTGGATGGGCACAATGGTTTGCCCGTATAGGTTGAGCGCACCGAGCAGCCCATCTACCTCCATCATCGCTAACCCTTCGTCAAACTGGCCTAGTGTAGCCTCGTACCCGGGTAAGTGGAAGATTCCCGTAGAATCATTCCAAAGGATATCAGCAGGTCCTACGGTAAGCTGATAACTACCCTTGGCAATGGGGCCTAGTCGGTCGGCCTCAAACCTATGTACTGTATCGCGGTTTTTGGTAAGTACCCACCAGGCGTCATACCGTTGGCAGCTCACACTATCCTCATTGAGGAAGGAAATGCTGCGATATTCTGGCGAAAGCACAATCTCTCCGCTCCGATTGATGAGGCCCATTTTGCCATCAGCATACACTTTGGCGTATTCACCTTTGAAAGGAGATAGCTGGTCGAATAGAAACGTGGTAATCCAACGTCCCTCCATGTGGTAGAGCGCGGTTTTACCTTTGAGGTTAGTGATGGAAAGCAACGTGTCGTCCAGAGGAACTATCTGCTGATACTCGAATGGGAGCACGGTGCCATCTTTGGCGTGCAGTAGTCCATACCGCAGTTGGTTTTCTACCCACTTGCGGGCGATGAAATAATCACCAAAGGCCTGTAAAGAAAAGTGTCGGAAGGGAATGATAGTCTCGCCTGCGGCATTCAAGGTGCCAAATACCTGCCCCCGCAGGTAGCTTTTTCGTTCCGAAGCCAAAAAAGTCTGATCCGAAAGGGGCTCCATGGTATAGTACCGGGGCGTAGATATGCGCTCTTGGTTTTTGGTGTCTAGTAAGCCCCAAAAGCCGTTGAGTTTATAGCCTACCCGTTCGCCCCATATAGTGAGTGCCGTATCGTGTGACCAGCCTAGGTTTTCATAGGTGGCGGGTACTACGGTATTGCCTTCTACATCCTTTATTCCTACCCGATCGGCTTCCGTGAAACGTACGTAGGATTGTGCGTGAGCATTCGTTGCTCCTAGCCACAGCCCTACGCTAATCATTAGCTTGGCGAGCTGCCAATATCTTCCCTGCATAGAACCGCAAAACAGGCTATCCCTGGGTTAATTCACAAACTACAATGAGACAAACGTGATAATTGGCCCTATTATGACTTTAGCTTCTCGTTATTCTTGTGGCGAGTGGCATCTCGCTTAGTTTTTTTCTCCAGGTTTTTCTGGAACGCTTCGGTCAGGTTTACCCCCGTTTGGTTGGCCAAACATATGAGGACCCACAATACATCGGCCATTTCGTCTCCCAGGTCCTTGTCTTCGTCAGACTTTTTGAAGCTCTGTTCACCATATTTTCTTGCCATGATGCGAGCCACTTCTCCCACCTCTTCTGTAAGGATAGCCATGTTGGTGAGTTCGTTAAAGTACCGTACACCGGTAGTGGTAATCCATTCATGTACTTGCTCCTGGGCTTGGGCCAGGGTGATATTCTGCTCCGTCATTTCTTGTCTTTGGTGTCTATTATTATGGTAACAGGGCCGTCGTTTAAGAGGCGTACTTTCATGTCTGCGCCAAACTCACCTGTAGCTACTGTATTGCCTAGTTGAGTTTCCAGGGTGCTTACAAATTGTTCGTAAAGGGGGATGGCCACCTCGGGTCGGGCAGCTTTAATGTAGCTGGGGCGGTTCCCTTTCTTGGTGCTGGCGTGCAACGTAAATTGACTCACTACCAAGGCCCTCTCGTTGGTGTCTAGCAGGCTTTTGTTCATCACCCCTTCTGCATCGTTGAAGATGCGCAGGTTAGCAACCTTCCGGGTGAGCCAATCAATGTCTTCTTGGTTGTCGGCATCCTCAATGCCTAGCAGAATGAGTACTCCACTTTCCACTTCACCTATCACCTTTCCTGCTACGGTGACGCTGGCCTCAGAAACGCGTTGAATAACGGCGATCATAAATTATAGCTCGGCAATTTGGTCTGATTCGTAGGTATGGGTACCGTTTTGGCCTTGGTGGGCAATCACGCGCATGCCTTTAGCTACCTGCTCTCCGCTAATAGGACGAAACTTCTTGAGCCGGCCTTTCAAGGCAAACTGAAAGCTAGTAAGCAGCTTCACGCTGGCTTCTTCCTTCCCGCGTCGTTCTTCCCGATCGCCAAACAAACTAGCAGGCCGGAATATGTGCAGACTTTTATAGCTGAGCTCCTTCAAGGCTTCTTCTATTTCTCCTTTGGTACGTAGGTAGAAGTTCTTCGAATGGGCCTTGGCACCAATAGAAGAAACGAGGAAAAAGTTTTCACTCCCGTTTTCCAAAGCCAGTTTGGCTACATCCATCACGTGTTGGTAGTCTACCTTTCGGAAAGCTTCTTTAGAGCCTGCCTGCTTCATGGTAGTACCCAGGCAGCAGAATACATCCGTACCTTCTATTAGCTGGCGCATCTCCTCCATTTCGTCTAGCTCCACGATTAGCTGTACCAGCCGTTCGTGTGTAAAGCCAAGCTCTCTCCGGGTGAGGGTGATGATGGTTCGGTAGTGGTCGTCCTTCAACAGTTGGTCCAGAAGTGCCCGGCCTATCAAGCCAGTGGCTCCCACCACAAGTGCCGTACGTCTGTTCATATCGCTCGCCTTAGTGATCAGTACGGCTAAATTAACAGAAAATGTGGGATCAGGTGGGCTAAAAAAGGAACCGCCTGGCCATATCCTGTAGGAATATAGGCCAGGCGACTTGGGGAGGTGGCATGTCAGCTAGAACACCCGGAAAGAAGTAAAGCAGATGACCTCCTATCAGTGCCTAGTCCCAAAAACTCAGGTCTATTCCACTACAGCATTCTCAGCCTGTGCCCAAGTTTTGAATAGCGAAACCATCTCCTGCTGCATGGCTTGGGTTTTGTCTTTGGCGTACCATTTCTGTACTACCTCCACAAACTGTTTGTAGTCACCGTTGGGTTCCTTGCGAAACTCCATCACCATTTGTTGTACCGGTTCGGGGCGAGGCCCCCACGTGCCAAGCTCTTCGCCAGTTTCTTTGTGTAATGCAATAAGCTTAGGAATAGAGCGTCCACCATTGGTGAGGTATTCGTCCATGATCGGCAGATTCTCATCCCTTAGTAGGTAGCTTAGTGAGATTTTCCCTTCGGCAGCTTCGGCTATTTTTTCCAACACCGGAATATTTTGAGCAGCATCACCACACCAGCCTTCGGTCAACACAACCCAGTTCATAGGTGGGAGAGAAGGAAGAATTTCCAGCAAATCCTCGTTAAGCGTTACCGTTTTGTCTAAACGCCGCATCCGGGCTACATTCAGCTTGGTATAATGCAAGTAAGCCTCAGAATGGTTCGTGCCCGTCGTTTTGTCTTCCAGATACAACCGGTCAATCAGATCGCGGTATTCTTCATAAGAATACGCCTTGCTTAGGTCTTGTGTGGTTATCTTACTCATCTGTTATTCCTATTTATATCCTAAAAGATAGCAAACAAATAACCCAAGCCTTAGGGCTAGGGTTCGACGGAAAAGCGGGAAGTGAAGGAGTGTCCTGTAGACTACATTAGCCAACCTGTCGCATCTCTTCAACCTTCTGCTTTAACAGGGACTGCACTTTCTCTAGTAGCAGCAACAGGTAGTTGATTTTTTGCTCGATGATATCCTTCTCCGCGTCTTCCTGAATGGCTTGCCGTATATCAGTGATGGTATTGATCACCTTTTGATTTTGCAACATGTGCAATGAAGGATTGATCTTGTGTAGGATCTGGCGTACCGTGTTCCACTCGTTGAAGTGCATGGCATCACGCAACTGCTGCGGTACGCGGGTAAATTGCTTTTCGTAAAGGGATAATACCTCATCCAGGAAGGCTTGGTCACCCTTCGAAATGGCTAGTAAAGCATCCAGATTGATTTGATCGTTCAAGCCGGGCTCGTTGCTTTCGCCTTGCTGAATCAACTTGCGGCCTTCCAGATGAATCTGGTCTACACAGAACCGCTGGATCATGCTGTGCAACTGATTGGGCGAGAAGGGTTTGGTAAGCATACCATCCACCAGGGAGCGATCTAGCTTTCCTGTAGCATCTTCACTGAATCCCGTAAGGGCAATGATGGGCGTCTCCTGATGGTTATTCAGTTTCCTGATGGAGACAATGGCGTCAAAGCCATCCATAACGGGCATTTGCAGATCCATTAGAATCATCCCGTAGGGCTTTTCTTCGGCTAGCTTTACTGCTTCCAATCCGTTATCTGCCGTGTCCACCTCAATATTCCACTGGTTCAAAAACTCGGTAGCTACCAGCAGGTTAATCCGGTTGTCTTCGGCCAGGAGAATGTTGAGAGATTCAAATGGCATCAGAGTCTGCTCCTCGGCCTGGCTCCGGCGTTTCACCGTTTCTTCGTCCAATACATCCATGGGGATGTTGAAGTAAAACCGGGAGCCCTGATTTACCTTACTGGATACGTGAATGGTTCCACCTTGGAGCTCCACCAGCTGCCGGGTGATGGCAAGACCTAAACCAGTACCCCCATGGGTCCGAGTAGTAGATTTACTGGCTTGTTGATACTTCTCAAAAATGAGGTCTACCCGTTCTGGGGGAATCCCCATACCGGTATCTTCCACCTCAAAGAGTAACTCAGCTTTGTCTCTGATCTGGTCTACCAAGCTCACCCTCAATTTTACATAGCCCCGCTCAGTGAACTTGATGGCATTGCTTACTAGATTGGTAATGATTTGGTTCAGGCGTACAGGATCACCTGCTACCAGTTGAGGTACATCGTCCTCAATGACAGCGAATAACTCAATCCCTTTTTGCTCGGCAGTATAGGAGTACATATTGGCGATTCCTTGCATCAGTTCACCCAAGTTGTACTCGGTTTTTTCGAACGTGATCTTGCCAGCCTCTATTTTGGAGAAGTCAAGGATATCATTGATGAGATTGAGCAGGTTGTCTTCCGAAAATTTGATGTTGTCCAGCAGCTCTCTCTGGTCTTCGCGGGGGGAGCGCTGCATCAATAACTGAGTTAGGCCTATCAGTGCGTTCAGAGGGTTTCGAAGTTCATGACTGACCACCGAAAGGAATTGCTCTTTCTCTTGGCTCAACCGTAAGGCCTCTTCTTTGGCATTTACCAACTGGTCTTCCATCTCCTTGCGGCGGGTAATCTCATTTTCTACCACCACATACTTTGATATGTGACCCTCGTCATCAAACACCGGATTCACGTTCATATGAACCCAGATGGCTGTGCCATCTTTCTTATATTTTACTACATCTCCGGAAATGCTCTGGCCTTCATCAATGGCCTTGTCCAGCTTCTCCAGAAATTTTCTGTCGGTTTGCTCTCCATATAAGAACTGGCGAGGGCGGCGGCCGGCAATTTCAGAGAAGGAATAGCCCGTCATTTTGCGGAAACCGTCATTTACCCACTCAATCCTTTTGTTCGCATCCGTAATGATCACCGAGTTGTCCGTCTTATTGGCTACTAGTGCCAAGTCAGCAATCAGGTCATCCGTACGTTTGCGTTGATTAATGTCTTTTTCAATGATCAGGCAGCCTATGACTGATTGCTTTCTGCGTAGAGGGCTCAGCGTAAGCTCACTCCAGAAATCTTGCTCGTCAGGATTTGTGAACCGCACCTCAATAGTCTGTCCTATTCCCTGGCGTATGTTCTCAATAACATTAGAGAAGGTGAGGTGGTAGCTAGGGGGGAGCAGGTCGGAGGCATGCTTTATTTTCTTAGAATCCATACCCAAGTGATGGGTAAGATGATCCGAAAAGGCCTTGTTGAATCTCAGTATTTTTTGGTTGAGATCTACTACCCAGATGCGTAATTCGGAAGTGTTGTACGCCGCACGCATGATGTCATCGTCTAACAGAGACGGGGTTGCACTGTAGGTAGGAGTGGCCGATCCAAAGATGCACATGGCCTCATTGCTGCTATGCGGCAGGATAGTAGCATTAATGAAACAGGCCCTAATGTGGTCTCGTGTATCGGTAAAGGTGAGGAGCTGAGAAAATAGCATTCTGCCAGAGGCAAAATCGCCCTCAAATAGATTGCGGACACCCTCAGAAAAATCCAGGAAAACGTCAGGAAAACGTTTGTGCTTTCCGCCTCCCAACAAGGTGTAAAAAACTTCATCCCCTTGAATGAGGGTACCGTCTGTTTTCAAGACAAAGTTGCCGGGCAACTGATGAGAAGGAGGGGTGGAATTCACAATGAAGATTTGACTAAACGTTTCCTATTCCTGGGTAATCGTTTATAAGTTGGTTCTTCCTTATCTCCACGGGGAAGAATAAGGTGTCTTTCAAACGGTTTCTTTCGATCGAATGTTTCTGGATAATAAAGTAAGCATACCAAATGCTATAAAAAAATCCAATAATAGTCTAAGTAAGTATTTTGTTACGATTTAGTCTTTTGTCTCCCCTTTTATTCTTTCAGAGGGTTAATTGTTTCCTGAGATGAATCGCTGGGGTAGCGGTGTTATCCGTAATCTCCATCGCCAATTTACCCGTTGGGAGGGCTTACCCTTCCAGGTCAGCCAGCCGCTGGCAGCAGCTAATCCTGCGGCACCATATAATACCCTTCGGTTAAGAGACAAAGGCCTGCCCTGGCGGACTTCGTTTGCTTGGTCAATAACCAGATAGCCTAAGGCGGCTATGCCCAGAGTAAAGCCAAATTTTCGGTTTCGTTGGCGGCGTACATCACGGTCGTATATATCCAAGGCCCTTATATCTTTCAACTTCACGGTGTCCAGGGTAAACCGGAGATCTCCGTCCTCGGTGAATCTTTCTAATATTTGGAGAGTCCATTCTTTGGACCCTTTCAACTGATACCTAACCGTATCTCCAGGATAATACCAAACAGCTTGAGGGCTACCAATGCGTTCAAATAGGAGGACTTCAGGGTTGTCCTGGCCAAAAGCAGTGTTCCAGTAACCAGATATTATTCCGACTAGTAATAGCAGGCGCGCAAAAGGGTGGTTCATAGTGAGTCTTTAGGGTACAGACCAGAATTCTCCCGAAAAAGTAGTAAGTCTCTGGTAGGATCTCTCTGAGAATATTTACCAGTGGTAACCCTCTCTTTTAGGCTGTGTTCAGGTTATTGATAAAATCTGGGTGGACTCCGTTTTTCCGTTCAGAAATATGCTGGGCATCCCCTTTGTGTTCAAAAAGTTGCCAAAAAATGGATGCATTGGCTTTTTGTGTTCAAAATTTGAATGTGTCTGGTTATCGTGTTCACTATTTGGGTAAAAAATGAACATGACTGGAGGGGGTGTTCAATTTTTAAACAGTTTTTACGTTCATGTTCAATAAGTGGCTAAATTTTGAACATGGATATCCTTCCTTTTGACCGTACCGTCCCTTATAACCATCTACCCCTGTTGCCCTTGTCAAATGAGGTGCTGACTGATCCTGAGGTGCTCCAAGCGTGGGGCTATGCCGGCCGGCAGTTGTTCGGACTGCGGTCAAACTTGCTCCGGCTGCCAAATCCGAACATGTTGGTCAATACCATCTCGTTGCAGGAGGCCAAAAGTTCCTCTGCTATTGAGAATATACTTACTACTGAAGATGAGCTATTCAAGGCGGTTTCAGATACTGTAAATGAGGCAGAGGCCAATCCTTCTACCAAAGAAGTGCTGAGGTATAGAGAAGCGTTGTGGGCCGGATTTCAGGATATTCGGAATAAGCAAAAGTTGGATCTGGATACTATCCTGGAGGTGTACCGCAAGGTAAAAGATACTCAGCAGGGACTGCGCCCACCCGTTAGCCAGGTTGTTATCCAGAGAGGCGATAGCGAGTTTCGTGCGGGCGAGGTAGTGTATACACCACCTCGGGGGAAGGGGGTAATAGAGGAGAAGATGAACAATCTGATAGAGTACCTGCGGGCTTCCCCAGAACAGGATCGGGTTGATCCTTTGCTTAAAATGGCGGTAGCTCACTACCAGTTTGAAGCCATCCATCCTTTCACGGATGGCAATGGCCGTACCGGCCGAATCATCAATCTGCTGTATTTGGTACAAGAGGGACTTCTGAGTCATCCCGTGTTGTACTTGAGTAAGTACATCATACATCACAAGGATGAATATTACCACCGCTTGGGGGCTGTTTCGTCTCGACAAGACTGGAAAGGATGGCTGTTGTATATGATGAAGGGTGTGGAACAAACTGCCTTGCATACTAACCACGTGGTGGATGCCACCCTCAGTCAGATGGATGCCACCTTAGAATATGCCCAGCAAGAACTGAAATGGTATACTAAGGAGGTAAATGAAGCATTATTCACTCAGCCCTACCTCAAACCACGATTACTGGGAGAAGTGCTAGGCCGGACTAGCCGTACCACCCTCACAAAATACGCTCAAGAGCTTACCCGGCTCGGAATTCTGACACCCAAGCAAGATGGCAAAGAGGTTTTTTACATGAATAATGACTTGGTGAGAATTCTAGAAGGGTAGTATTATCAATACATCAAGCGCAACAAAATCATAACTGGAAAAGGAGAACGTTGGATAGTGGTGAAATCTGAAGGATCAAGACCTTTACGGCCTAACTAAAAACCTTTTCAAGTTATGAAAACCCACTTTTTAGCAGGAGCATGTTTCGCCCTGCTCATGGCTGCCTGTGCTCCTGTAGAGGTAATGGAGCAGCTGGAGTCTCCCGCAGAACGCGAACTCCTGGAGCGAGCTGCGGGCACCTTTTACGAAAATCTAGTTTATCATCATGCGCCCGTCCATTATCAGGATGTGGATCGTACTGGGTCTCATGGCCTTAGTGGTAAGGGCGATTATTTGACGGCATATGATTATGACGGTGATCTTAATGCCAAGAATAACTGGGATAATTTGGGTCGCTATTCTGCGAATGCCGTCGTGTATTATTCGGTGGCTGAAACCTCCACTCATTTTTTCATTATCTACGCATTTTTTCATCCTCGTGATTGGACGGACAACTGGTTCTTGTACTACTTTGATGAGCACGAGAATGATCTTGAAGGCGTACTTACCATTGTGAAGAAAGATGCCTCTACCTACGGTCAGGGCTTAGGTTTTATTTCTGTTTTCCATTCTGACTTTTATTCCTTTGCGGCTAGTGGTTCGGGATTGTTCAATGGCGGAGAGACTATTGATGGCACAGCCACGACACAGTACTATGATGGGAGTCAGCGTTTCCAAACGGCAGCTGAGGCCAAAGGTCACGGAGTGAAGGCTCTTTCTGAGTTGAACCCAGGTGGCAGTGATTATGTGGTGTACTATCCTAGCCGGACCAATAGCGAGTCGCCCAGCAACGTGTACGACCGTGATGTAAAGTATACACTGGTGGATGTATTCGAAGCAGGTGGCATGTGGGATTCACGGTTTAACACCCTTCTGTTTAACAATGCTAAGCAGTTTCAGAAAGACAATGGTGCTGGTAATGCGAATGCGCCCTGGAATTGGGACGATGGTAACGATGGCGGCGGTACCGGATTGTACGCAGGGGGAATGGCCTACTATCCTGCCGAACTAGTCGATGCCTATTTCAATGGGCTGGGTTCCTTCAGCAAAACCTATACTTGCAATAAGTACTTAGGGATAGAGTAATCTTCACTTTCAAGTCATACAAAAGGCGGTCCAGATGGCCGCCTTTTATGTTTTCTTCCAGTCTTCCCTATTCGCCGCAGAATCGGCCATATGAGGTTTCTGACCCCCGGTCTCCCAGATCGGCCCCCTTCTTCCAGGCAGCGCAAGCTTCCTCATACTCCTCCCGCTGGTAGTGTGCGTTGCCTAGCGATCGAGCATAATCCCCTTTGTCTGGGGCTAGTTCCAGAGCCTTGCCAAAATCATACGCTGCGCTTTCGTATTCGCCTTGCGAGAACTTATTTGATCCCCTTCCATAGAGAGCCTCGTGATTTTCAGGCTCCAGCTCTATCACGGCCGAATAATTTTCGATGGCGGCGCGGTAGTTTTCTTCCTCCTCATTTATGTAAGCCATGTTTAGGTGAGGAATGGGATTTTGAGCATCAAACTGCACTGACTTTTTCAAGTCGGCCATGGCGAGTAGGTATTCTCCTACGTACATGTAGGCAAAGGCACGGTTTAAGTAGAGCTTAGGATCACGGCTATCAAATTGTAGTGCGTTCTGAAAGGACTCAATGGAAGCATCATAATTCTTGCTATACAACTCTGATTCCCCTTTCAGTTCCCACACTTCTTTAGTAGAAATTTCTTGCTCAGTAGCATTGCCAAAGTAGACTCCGGCTTGGGGGTATCGCTCGGTAGCATAGTATGCTTTGCCCATCTTGGCGTAGGTTTCGCCATCCAATTGCAGTCCCAGTTTCTCCAATGACCGGAAATCCTCAATAGAAGAAGCAAAATCCTCCATGAGATAGTACGTTTCACCTCGGTTGGTGTAGGCTTGTGCGTATTCCGGATCACGGTTTAGTGACTGGCTGTAGTCCTCTACTGCTGCCTCATACTGCTCAAGAATTTGCTTGGCCTTACCACGATTGTTGTAAATCCTGGCCTCATCTATGCCATTGCCGATAGCATTGTCATAATCGCCGATGGCTCCTTGATGATTTGATTGGCGGAATTTGGCGTCAGCGCGAACATAATAAGCCTCACCAAAGTCGGCTTTGCTACGGATGGCCTCGTCCATGTCTGCCACTGTCAGGTCCCACTTCTTGCCCTCATAGTAGCTACAACCGCGTTCATAATACACCTGAGCGTCATTGGTTCCCTTTTCGATAGCTTGGGACAGGTCACCAACCACTTGTTGGAAAAGCCGACTTGCAGCTTGGTCAGCACTATCAGTGCCTACATATAGTTGTTCATCCGCCAACTGGTATTTAGACCCTCCCCTAGATCG
>DMST01000536.1:0-947 GCA_003454975.1 Cytophagales bacterium
TATAACAGTACCTTTTTTTGTCCGTCTAATCTCCTTGCCGTTTAGCAAGGAAAAAACCAGCCCCAATCTCTATTGCCAAATGATTACCTAAGGAACCAAAATTGAGCAACTCTACATCAATTACGCTAACCTGCTGCTGAATTAAAGGGAGGTTGGGATTATTAATCCGCTCGTAGCGATACTCAATAGAGGCTAACCGGATCGGAACTTTGGCTTCTATAAACCCCCATTTTTGCATCCACATAGCCCCAAGGCTTGGTTGCAGACCCATTTGGGTATGGAAAGAATTGGCAGGAAAGGCGTTGGGTGACAGCGGAGCAACGCGATAGCGGCCTAGTTCCAGGTAGCCAGAAATATCCAAAATAGGCTGCAGGCGTTTCCCCGGCGATAGGTGAAAATAGTGGTGATAAGCCGATCGTACAGTTAAAAACTGACTTCTTTCTTCATCCCAATCGTCAAAGTCCCAACGAAGCTGTTCCACGCCAATACCTTGGCGGGAAAAGGGAGTTGCTCCCCATACATACTCAAAGCCGGGCGCAATGCCCGATTGGCGTTTGTTTAGAAAGTTAGATGACGAAGTACGAATATTAGTTTTTATGGATCTGGGCTGAAACTGCCAAGGTGTTTTCGGTTCGTTTTCTTGCGCCCAAAGGGGCAAATCGAGTACTAGTGCCAATATGAACATCAGCCATAATCGGGTTGTCAACATTACAGGTAAGGTTATGGTGTGCTAAGGTTTGGCTTCCAAGAATTTCCCTATTGGAGGTGGATTCCTTGAGCCATTTTGTCTTTTTAACGGATAATGTTTTCCCTGCGTATATTGAAGGGCAGAAATATAAGCCTGCAAATACTAAAATAATTAGTATTTTGTAATTCAATTTGTAAATATGAAGTGGATGTCACTCCTTAATACAGGATGCTTAGTGATACTATTGGTAGGGATGTGT
>DMST01000536.1:982-27877 GCA_003454975.1 Cytophagales bacterium
CCTGTTCGCCAGATTCAGTGATAGAAGAAGTGGAGCCCGATCCGATAGAAGATCCAGATCCCGAACCGGATCCAGATCCTGATCCTGAGCCCGAACCAACACCTACAGATAGTCTATCCTTCGAATTTGATGGTCAGACCCGTTATTACCTCCTTTATCTACCGGAAAACTTGGCGGATAATGCCCCCCTTGTTATGGTATTGCATGGCTATACTCAAAATGTTACTTGGGCTGAATCCCTGGGATTCAATGCGTTAGCAGATCAATATGGGTTTGGGGTCGTGTATCCCCAAGGGACTAGAGATATTCTTAATAATACCCATTGGAATGCTCAGCTTTCTTATACATCGGTGGACGATTTGGGTTTTCTCACCTTGTTGGTAGATTCTCTGCAAACCCAATACAGTTTTGATCAGGCTCGCACTTTTGTTACTGGGTTTTCTAATGGTGGTTTTATGAGTTATGCACTCGCTTGTGCAGCAGCCGGTACTTTCCGGGCTATAGCACCCGTGGCAGGAGTTATGAGTGGTATCACATGGCAAACATGTGACCCTGATCCTACCGTCCCTGTTTTGCACATCCATGGAACCGCCGATGAAGTAGTTCCTGATACCGGTTTGGAACCGGATGTTGCTGGATGGGGAGGAGCTCCCCCTTTAGACTCCATGATGACTTTTTGGGTGCTGCAAAATGCTTGTAATCAGACAGATACCGTTTCTATTGATGATGCAACTACTGCCTTTTTTAGTAAAGATTGTGTAGATAGTTTGGAAGTACATCGGTACAGCCTAGAAGGTTGGGAGCATATCTGGCCCTCCATGGAGGAAGGAGCCTCTTTCAATGCCACCGAGTTGATTTGGGAATTTTTTCAGAAGTATTGAATCAGGTACTTATTGTAATATATCACACGAGTCTTATCTATTCCCTATTACTCATGTACCTTTGCAGCCCTAAGGAACTTGAAGAGATATGAAAAAGTCGGAAATAAAATTTGTGGTCGAACTCGACGATTCGAACGTACCCGAGCGGATATTATGGGAAGCTGACGATAAGCAGAGTAACGGGCTGTCTGAGTCGCAGTCAATTAGCTTGTCGCTTTGGGATACAGGACATAAGAATACCCTTCGCATAGATTTGTGGACCAAGACCATGCCTGTAGACGAGATGAAACGTTTTGCGATTGACTGTATTGGTGGGTTGGCCCAAACCATTCTCAACAGTACCGGAGATGAGTTTATGAGTAAAGAAATGAATGCTCTTTGCGATAAGCTAGTGAAGCACGTTCAAGAAGAAAATAAAGCCCAGTAATTGCTAATAATATTAGAACACTCTGCCGGTTCAGTTTTTTGGATCGGCTTTTTTGTTTCAGAATTCTGCTTGCGGCTTTAGAATCTTTGAATAGTAAAGGGCTTCAGAATCAAGTGTAGGGGTATGGATAGAGATTCGTTTCAAATAGAGCAAGCATAAGCCCTTTATTTGTGGTAGGCATGATGAGAAGGGGTCCCATAATTGCGCGGCTTCACTTCGGATTTTTTAGGTAGGATGCTTTTGAGCCGGTAGGTTCATGGAGACTAGACTGCATTCGACCTTTCTGACCTAATTCAGTTTATTTTTATTGAATAGGATTTCATATAGTGTGCAGCTTTAAATGCCAATAAGTGTTTGCATCAAAAAAAGCCACCTACCCGAAGGCAAATGGCTTTCCAATTGATCTAAAGAAATGTCTTAGTTTGAGCCTCCTTCCTGAGGCTGAGCAGTTTGTGTATACTTAGCTACATACTGTTCCCAAGTTTCGTTTTCGTAGTGCTTTTCACCTAGAAATTTCAGGATAGGCAGAAATTGAGGTCCCGTCCGGTAACCTGGCAAAGGCTGAATCATATTGAAGTTTTCATCGAGGAAAACTACCGTAGGATAGGACAATTTGTTTTGCAAAAGAGCAGCAGCTAATTCGTGATAACCCCGGCGACCGTTGGCAATAAACTTGAACGTTTGGCCTTTTAGGTCGATATCTCGTTGGGCCTCGCCATCAAATTTGATAGCAATAAAGTTTTCGTTCATTACCTGGACCACGTTGGGATCTTGGAAGGTGGTAGCGTCCATCCGCTTGCACCATCCACACCAATCGGTGTATACATCCACAAAGAAGAGCTTGTCATTTGCACCTGACTCAACAAGTTTTATTGCCTCTTCCATGGTCACCCAGTTGATGCCATCGGCTACTTTATTTTCATTCTCCGAACCTGTACTACCCGTGAAAGCAGTTAAGGTTATGAAGGCTAATCCAAATACAATGAGCTTTTTCATAATCGTCCCTTTGATGGGTCTAACGCAAATATATCCAAAAAGATTGGCTGATGGAATGGGAATCCGCAGGCGGTCAGGCGGCAGACACCGTAGATTCTTCCAGAGTCGCCTGTTTTTTCCTGCGTGACATGAGTCCCCCTTCCGGACCAAACACAAAGGCAATTGCAAAGAGTATGCCGGCAATAGTGGCCATGGCTCCCGCGATTGACCCATCTATAGCAACTGCCAGGACATAACCACCGGTGCTGGTAAGGAAGGCTATGCCTACGGTGAGCCAAAGCATGGTGCGGAAGCGAGTGGTCAATAAGTAGGCCGTGGCTGGCGGGGCAATTAAGAAGGCGACCACTAATATGGCACCTACCGATTCGAAACTTGCCACCGTGGTCATACTAACGGCACCCATGAGTAGGGCTTGCCAAAGCCCTACTGAAATTCCTACCACTCCGGCGTAACTAGGATCGAACGTTGTGAGATACAATTCCTTGTAACCCAGGCTGATGAGTAGTAAAACTAATATGAGTACACCACCAGAAATCCAGATGGCTCGCGGCCCCAGAATAGTGCCTCCGTTGCTAATCCAAAGGTCTATGGGAACGTAGGCAATTTCTCCATAGAGTACACAATCTTGGTCTAAATCTACTTGCCCTGCAAACGCCGAGATCAAAATAATACCGATAGCAAACAGGGACGTGAACGTGACGCCAATACTCGCATCGGCTTGAAGCTTACCACGTTTATGTAGGAAATCGATGATGAAAGTGGTAAGAACTCCCAATAGCCCCGCCCCGATTAACATGGCTATGGTATCGCGGGTGCCAGTGAGGAAAAACGCCAAAACGATACCCGGCAATACGGCATGCGAAATAGCATCACCCATCATAGCCATCCGCCTTAGAATGAGGTAGTTACCCAGCAAGCCGCAACTAGTAGCTACCAATGTTCCGGTAAGTATGATCCAAAAAGCTTCCATAGTTTATCGGTAAGGGATCTCAGATTGATGGGGATCCACCTCAGGGAAACCCAATTTTTCCTGAAGTTTCTGCTCTAGCTCTGGAGTAATGACGTGCTCGATGGTCTCGGCATCCTCGTGCACATGGTCGGGAGCAATGCGTAGGTATTGCGTTAGGTACAATTCCCATAACCGGTGAAGCCGTACCGTTCGTTTCCCCTTTTCAAATCCCGCTTGGGTCAAGACCCAGCCAGCCGATTGCCTTTCCAAAAACCCTTGTCGGCGCAGCCGTGCAAGACCGTTGCGAAGTCGGCGTGGTACAAAATGTCGCTCTACCAAAAGCTGATCCCAACTACGAGCCTCCTTAAATGAGTGGTCGTTTTCGCCCAAGTTGAAGAAGGTCTTCAATATGTTTTCATCTAAGATCATTCGGCGGTTATTCATCTGGCGTCGAACCCGGAAAAAAATACCTTTTCGCGGAGCGAAGAAAAAGGAGATTCCGGCAATGATTGAGATGATCACCACTACCCAAGGACCTGTGGGCATAGCAGTGGCGGTATAGGAAATAAAGGAACCGGTCACCCCAGAAATCACTCCGAAGGTAGTAGCCAGAATCAGCATTATTGAAAGTCGGTCGGTCCAAAAGCGAGCGGCGGCTGCCGGAGTGATTAGCATGGCGGCCATCAGCACCACACCCACTGCTTGAATGCCTACCACCACTGCGAGTACAGTGAGGGTGGTCAAGGTGAGTTCCAGTGCACGGACTGGCAAACCAAGAATGGCCGCGTAGTTTTTGTCGAAGGCCAGGATTTTAAACTCTTTATATAGTAAGCCCACCACGGCTAGTAGTAATACAGCCAAAATGCCAAAGGCCCGAACATCGTTGGGTAGGAGGGCGGCGGCTTTTCCAAACAAGAAACTATCAAGCCCGGATTGAGCAGCATTTCCGCTGTGTTGAATGTTGGTGAGTAGTAGAATTCCTACACCGAAGAATACAGAAAGGACCAAACCGATAGCAGTGTCTTCTTTAATTTTGCTATTACGAGTGATGGTATCGATGACCACTAACGATAGCCAGCCGGTAACGAAGGCTCCCACTATGAGTAGGAGAGGGTTCTTAGATTCTGCTAGCAGAAAGGCCAGACAAACTCCCGGCAAAACGGCGTGGGCCACGGCATCCCCAACCAGGGACTTTTTCTGTAGGAAGGTAAAGGTGCCCACCACCGCTGAGGATGCTGTGAGTAGAATGGTACCCAAAACTACGTACCGGATGTTGGGATCGCGCAGCGAAAAAAACTCAACAAATGCTTCCATACTTACCCCCGATATCCTTGTTTTTCACGTGCGGCAAACTGGCCTTTTTGTACCAGCTCGCTCACTTCGGTGAGTAGGGTAAGCTTGCCACCGTATGCTTCTTGCAGCAGTTCGTTAGTGAATACTTGCTCGGTGGGACCGCTGGCTACCAGGCGCATGTTGAGCAGGAGTACCCAATTGAAATACTGGACCACCGACTGTAAATCATGATGCACTACCACCACGGTTTTGTTCTGCTCAGCCATTTCTTGCAGCAGACCGATAATGGCTTTTTCTGTAGCAGCGTCCACTCCGGCAAAGGGCTCGTCCATGAAATATAGGTCAGCTTCTTGGGCCAGTGCCCTAGCTAAAAATACTCGCTGCTGCTGACCACCAGAGAGCTGAGAAATTTGCCGTTTGGCAAAGGCTTCCATCCCCACTTTGCGTAGGCATTCGTGTGCGACTTCGCGGTCTGCTTTTCGGGGTCGTTTGAAAAGGCCCAGTTTTCCATAACGGCCCATCAGCACTACGTCTAGCACCGAAGCCGGAAAATCCCAGTCGACCGATTCGCGTTGCGGCATATAAGCCACGCGACGCCTCACATTGGCTAGGTCATCCCCAAACAATTTGGAATAGCCACTACTAGCGGGTACCAAATCTAAAATGGATTTAATAAGGGTAGATTTACCGGCACCATTCGGCCCAACTATTCCAACCAGACTTCCCTGGGGGAGGGTCAGATCGATGTCCCATAAAACCGGTTTTCGTGCGTAGGAAACAGTAAGGTCGTGTACCTCCAATACCGGATTCTCGACGTGTTTAATCATAAGAAAATACTAAATATATTAGTGAAGAGCATCCACAATGATCCTCACATTACTTCGTACCATCCCGGGGTAAGTTCCTTCCGGGGTGTCTTCTGCACCCATGGCATCTGAAAATAAGCTGCCCCCAATACTTACTTCGTGTCCACGCTCGCGGCATCCGGTCACAACAGCTTGAATGGATTTATCACTAACGGAGGTTTCAACAAAAACAGCTTTTATCTTCCTCTCAGTGATGAGGTCTACCAATTCGGTGACGTCGCGGATACCGGGTTCGCTTAGGGTACTGATCCCTTGTAATCCTTCAACTTCGATCTGGTAGCGATTGCCAAAGTAACCGAAGGCATCGTGAGCGGTGATGAGTACTCTTTGCCCTTCGGGTATAGTTGCGATGGCTGTGGCTACTTCCTCGTCTAAAGCGACTAACTGCTCTGCATACTGCTTAGCATTGTCCTGAAAGTATTCGGCCAACTCGGGAGATTGTTCGGCAAGAACCTCACCCAGGTGCAATACCACCTGACGCCACAAGCTGACGTCGAACCAAACATGCGGATCAATGGCTTTGCCAATAGCATCGCCGCTGAGTAAAAAGGTAGAGTCCAAATTTTCGGCAGCGGCTACAATTGGTTTGGTACGTTGGAGCCGGCTGAATACATCTCCCATCTTTCCCTCCAGGAACAGACCATTATAAATGATCAAGTCGGCTCGATTGAGTTGAGTCAGATCACCCTGGGTTGCCTTGTATAAATGAGGGTCAACCCCTGGGCCCATCAACGAAACCACCTCGGCAGAATCACCAACAATGTTGCGCACGGCGTCACCGAGCATACCGGTGGTGGTTACCACTTTTAGCCGATTCGAAGATTCCTTTTCGTTGCCTCCACAGCCTAAAGTTATAGTCGCCAAGAATAGCAGGATAAGGCCTTGTATCTTTTTGCTAATGTTCATAGTTCTGTAATCATGACATTCACGGCTACTTGCTCTGAGATGAAGAGTTGCCTCTCGTCATCAATTCGTAGTTCCAAGGAGCCATCAAATTCAATTCGCTCAGTGATCTCCACTTTGGCCCCGATGTTTAGCCCTACCTTATCCAGGTATTGCAAGAACACCGGTGAAGAATCATCTACCGCAACCATCGTACCTGCGCTGTGCACCGGGAGTTCCGAAAGTGCCACCCGAGGCTTAGTCACAAACTCACCGTGTTCATCAGGGATCGGGTCTCCATGAGGGTCCACTTTGGGATAACCCAAAAATTCATCGAGCCGCTTGATGAGTAGGGGAGACTTGATGTGTTCCAACTGCTCTGCTACCTCGTGCACCTCGTCCCAATTGAACTTCAATTTCTCCACCAAAAAAACTTCCCACAATCGGTGCTTTCGGATTACCATCAAGGCCGCTTTCCTCCCCGACTCGGTGATGCGTACTCCTTGATATCGTTGATAGTCGATCACCGACTTTTGGCCTAGCTTCTTGAGCATATCACTGACCGATGCCGCTTTGGTATTGAGCATCTCGGCAATCCCGTTCGTGGAGACGGTGGTAGTACCGTCCTGCGATAGGTGGTAGATCGCCTTCAAATAATTCTCTTCTGCAAAACTGAGATCCATCCGAGCGTTTGATTTTATACAAAGCTAATCAATCTTCAGGCCAATCTAAAAATATATTTCATTACAATCAGAAACTGACACAATGACATTAAATTCCCGGTAAAGTCAAGGAATACAGGCGCAGAAAACAATAAACTTAGACAAGGCTAAAAATACACATAAATAAAATCTATCACTCAAAAAACAAAAGAACAAAGCTGTTGCAATTCAATGTGGGCTATACTAATTCAATTAGTATAATTGGATTTGCTACAGAAAATCTCCTATATATGCCTATAAATGAACTATTTATGGTCTAGTAGCTCCTTAATAACTTGCAAGAATTTGGGCTCATCTTGGAGGTTCCAAAATGCTTCTCTGGGGGCTCCTTTAGGGTAGAAATCCCATTTTGAAAGCTTATTGAGTGCGTCTACTTGATGGCTGCTCTCAAAATCCACTGGAATCGCAGCTTTAGAAGGTTTGCAATAGTTAATCCAGTAGGGGAGTGGGGTGATGAAGAAGGGGAGTTGGTGCGCCAAATACTCGAAAATTCGAGTTGGAAGCTTGTTTTGAGTGGCCTTGTGTCTTGGGTATGGTATAATCCCGGCATCAGCCTGTTGAATTGCCTTAACTATTACATTGTGAGAAACCCATTCAGCTCCGCCTACCAGGGAGAACCGTGAATCACTTGAAATTCTACTTAATAACAAACTTAGAAATTCCTTATTTGGCGCGAAACCCACAATACGCAGGTGTACCGAAGTGTATTTGCTAATATTTTTAACAAATTCTATTGCATCCAACGTTCCATAATGCTCCGCCAGAGTTCCGGTTAAAACTAGATTAAGGCTCTCGCTACGCTGATATTTGCTAAATTTTTTAGCTAATGCTCCTCTGAATGTATTTTGTATAACGGTGTAGTTGGCCTTGTGGAAGGAAAACTCGTTTAGATATCCTTGCTCGGCAAGAAAGTAATGATTGATCCACGGCCTTGTGACCCATTCTTTCAGACGAACATAGGTGGCTAAGGGCCATTTTAGCAGTATGGGGTAGGTGTTGGTGTGGGCTAAGTTGCGGTAGTAGTTCTCTTGAACATCATAGATGAGTTTCACACCAAATAATGTTTTGTATAGGCAGCTAACTATCAGTAATTCATGGGTATTAACGATGATAAGTTCGGGTTTTAGTTGAATACACTTTTTGAAAAATCGGAACGGAATAACAGCCCTTTTTAAGGAGAGCCTGGTGAAGTAGGGATGGGGGTGAAAAGTAATCCCAGGAATGGTGGATAGTTTTTTTACAGGAAAGCCTATGATATGTAGGTCATATTTGCTTGCTTGGCTCAACGAAACACCCATTCGGTCCAGTGCCCTTGGGTCTGTAATCGGTTTTAATATTGAACCAATGACAATTCGGGATTGCGTAGTTGTTCGTGATCTCGCCAAACTTTTAGAAGGTATCCATCCGCTATGGAATTGCGTGAATTTATTGAGAAAGCCTGGGATGATCGAAGCGTACTCAAGGAAAAAGAGTATGAAATTGCCATAAAAACCATTATTGAGGAGTTAGATAGGGGCGATAAGCGGGTTGCTGAACCCCAGGATGATGGTTCTTGGCTGGTGCATGAATGGATCAAGAAGGCGGTAATTCTTTATTTCCCCTTAATGAAAATGCATCGTATTGAGGTGGGACCTTTTGAGTTTCATGATAAGATGAGGCTTAAAACTGGCTATGCGAATGCAGGAGTACGAGTAGTACCCCACGCCATTGCCCGTTATGGAGCGCATATTGCTAAAAATGTTGTCATGATGCCTTCCTACGTAAACATTGGTTCTTACGTAGATGAGGGTACCATGGTAGACACATGGGCAACTGTAGGTAGCTGTGCGCAGATTGGAAAAAATGTTCATTTGAGTGGAGGAGTCGGAATTGGTGGTGTGTTGGAGCCTGTGCAAGCAGCTCCTGTTATCATCGAAGATAATGCCTTTGTAGGATCACGCTGTATTGTGGTAGAAGGAGTGCGGGTGGGGAAAGAAGCCGTTTTAGGCGCCAATGTCGTGCTGACTGCTAGTTCTAAGATCATTGATGTAACGGGGAAGGAGCCGGTTGAGTACAAAGGGTATGTACCGGCACGTTCGGTGGTTATTCCTGGATCTTATACCAAGAAATTCCCAGCGGGAGATTATCAGGTACCCTGTGCTCTAATTATAGGTAAGCGGAAAGAATCTACCGATAAGAAGACCTCCTTGAACGCCGCGCTTCGCGAAAATAATGTCTCCGTGTAGGCACGATTGGCCGTTTTTTTGCTCAGTTATGCATCATAATAGCGTCCTGCTCGTTTTTGGGTAAGGACCTTGCGTATCTGAACATATATGGATCTGTTTCAAGCAATTTTCTTAAGCCTAATTCTCCAATCCAATGCATCCCACACGTCCAATGTGATTGGGATGCACCCCCCTGCGCAGGAGCATAATATTCAGCTGGGCGAAAAGGTGCAATATAAGCTGTACTATGGGCTGATCCCGGTTGGGAAAGCTCAGATTTTCATCTTCAACGACCTATATAGGATCAACCGTAGGGATTGCTATCGTATTGACGTTCAGGCCAAAACGGTAGGTGCCGTAGATTGGCTTGCTCAAGTAGAGGATACTTGGGGGGCTTATATAGATAAGGTGAGTCTGCTACCGCATATGGCCTACCGGGATATTTCTGAAGGAGATTTCAAACGGAAGGAGATTGTTCGGTATGATCACCGTACCCAAACGGTAGAAGTGAAGATTTTGAATAATAAAACTGGGCAATTTCACGAACCCAACTATTATCACGTACCACTTTACATTCGCGATTTGGTAAGCGGTATGATGGCAGTTCGGTCGATTCCTTTTGATACAGTGCAGATAGGGGATACTCTGCAGGCCGACGCGTTTTTTGAGGAAACGCTCTATGATTTTAAGGTAATTTATGATGGGCAGGAAGAAATTAAAACAAAAATTGGCCGGATGATGGCTCATCGGTTAGTGCCCATTATGCCAGATAATCCGGTGTTTGATGGTGAAAATTCGGTGGTATGCTGGGTTTCCGCAGACAGTAACCAAATTCCCATTCGGATGGAGGCCGACATGTTTATAGGGGCTGCTAGTTTGGAAATTCTTACTGCGGAAGGGCTGGCAGAACCCATGGGGGACCCAGAAGAAGAGGATACTGAAGAAACTACTCCTTAGTCTCTGGTTACCAGTTGTTTATAAAGAAAGACTTCTTGAAATCTTTTCGCTTATTACTTTTACTTGGGCTCCAGCAGCCTATCTTTGCACGCGCAAATTTGATCTTGTATACTATGAAGTTTAGTTTGACTCTGGGAGTCATGATGGTATGGATCCTGGTGGGTTGTTCCGGTGATTCCAGTGATACCGCAGACCGGCTTTTTCGTGAAGGAAAATATTCCGATGCGTTGGTGGCCTACAATGAGTTTTTGGAGTACAACCCAGGGCATCTTACATCTTATTATAACCGTGGCCGTACTTACGAGGAATTAGGACAGTATGACAATGCCCGAACGGATTTTAATGAGGTACTGCGCCGCGATCCGGAATACCGGGATGCCTATTTGAGTCTCGGAAACCTAGCCTTTCGGGAGCAGCAGTATGAAAAGGCGGCTGATTTGTACTCAAAAGCGGCTGAAGTGGACAACGGATATTCGAAAAGTTTCCAACTGAAAGGGCAAGCTCTTGCTAAGTTGGGGGACTTTGAGAAAGCTATGAAAGCGTTTAACGATGCTATTAAAGTAGATCGGGACAATAGTGGAGCCTACATTGGCCGAGGAATCATTTTTATGAATACCGGCCAGACCAAAAAAGCATGTGCTGATTTCGATAACGCACGTCGTTTGGGTGATCCTAATGGAGATCGAGCATTGGAGCAATACTGTAAGTGATTGATTTCCCTATATAAATACTCATTCAGAAGCGGTTTCGTAGGAGACCGCTTTTTTATTGTCCTATGCTCTGGATTCTAGTGGCCAATTCCTTACCCGTTAGATTTGTTAGCTTTTTTCTGTTCGTCTAGTTCCCTCCGTTTTCACCTTCTTGGTTGTGATTGTGGTTATGGTCCACGGCTTCCAAGGGCAGGTGATTGCAAAGGATACTAGATCTCATTTTGAGACTGCCCAAGCAGGTAGGGCAGGGTGAGCTGATGACTTTGGTGCCTACACAAACTCGGCAGGTATGGATTCCCTTGCCATCGCAATTATCGCAGGTGGCGTATTGACGAGTGCCCAATTTGTTGAGACTAACCAATACCCCTTCACCATAGCATTTTTGGCATTGGGTACGGCCATGACCCTGGCAATTGGGACAGGTTTTGTCTAGGGTACCTTCTTGGTTGCAAGTGGTACAGTCTACTAGCCGGAATCCGGCTCCGTTACAAAAGCGGCAGTTGGTAACCGCGCGCATAGCCACGTCCAGGAGTTCTTGTAGCTCCAGGGCAGGTTCGTAATAGCTACCTGCACGGCCAGTAAGGGTAAGATATTTGGTAAGGAAGTTTTGACTGTTCTTGTGTTGACCTAGGTGGTATAGGGTTTCTGCAAAGAGATAGCTCATGTCCTCGGGCAGAGTAGTATTGAGAGCAAGCATTTTTCTAAATACCACATTGGCATCTTGGTACTTCCCTTCGTACATCAGATTTTTTGCCTGTTCCAAGTACTGATTTACGAGTGGCTCGCTACTCGTTTGTGCTTGTAGACAGGTAATAGATAATAAAAAGGAAAAGAGAAAAACGGGAAGAGCCCGTACCATCGATATTTGCATAAGATTCAACTATACACTCTTAGACCACTCGTACGCACGAAGGGTTTAGTTCAACAACGAAATTTACGAGAAATCATTCAAAGGATGGGATGCAAGTGGGTGACAACTTAGTTGATTTGAAAGGATAGTGGCTCAGAGGCTTAGCTTTCGAGCGAGACTGAGAATGTTTAGGTAGGTTTATACTAGGTTAAATTTGTTTTGTCCACATCTAACAAATGTTTCAGGTATATATAAATTGCATATACAACTTTTGATATGGTATTGTCTAAGCAAGTAGGGGTGATAGGTGGTGGAGCTGCTGGTTTTTTTGCTGCGCTCCGAATAGCCGAGACAAATAGGGATTTCCAAGTTTCTGTACTAGAGAAGGGAAATAAGGTGTTGGGAAAGGTAAAAGTGAGTGGCGGAGGCAGGTGTAACGTAACCCATGATGCTCCTTATGCTTCTCATCTTTTGCCCCAATATCCGCGGGGTAAGTCATTTCTCAAGAAAGTGTACAAGCAGTTCAGTGCTACTGATACAGTAGCATGGTTTGAGGCTAGGGGGGTAGCGCTTAAGGTGGAGGAAGATGGCCGAATGTTTCCGGTGACAGATTCTAGCCAAACGGTAATAGATTGTTTATTGGGAGAGGCCAATCGGTTGGGGGTCCGCGTGCGAGTGGGATCCGGTGTGAAGCAAATTTCTGTAAAGGGGGCTTCTGGATTCGAAGTGGAATTGTTTTCCGGGGTACGACATCACTATGATGTGTTGGTTGTGGCTGTTGGGGGATATCCTAAATCGGCTAGCTATGATTGGCTACGGAACATGGGCCATACCATTGTGGAGCCGGTGCCTTCGCTATTTACTTTCAACTTACCGAAGAATCCCTGGAAGGGATTGGAAGGAATCTCTGTACCTAAAGCGGAGGTGCGAGTACAAGGCACCAGCTTGGTGTATGGTGGCCCTCTGCTAGTCACTCATTGGGGGCTAAGCGGACCGGCAGTTTTGCGGACCAGTGCTTGGGGGGCAAGGGTTTTCGCTGAAAAGGGTTACCAGACTACTTTGCAGGTTTGCTGGCTGCCTGAAGTGCCCGAGGAGCAACTTCGTAGCCAACTGGCTATGTACAGGGAGGAACATTCACAACGTACAGTGGCTAAGTATCCACTCTTCGATCTACCGCGTCGCCTCTGGGAGCGGATGCTGCTGTGGAGTGATATAAAAGAGGATATGGTTTGGGAGTCGGTACCAAAAAAAGGTATTAATCGACTGGTAGAGAATGTGCTAAGGGCACCTGCTGTAATGAGTGGTAAAACAACCTTCAAGGAAGAGTTTGTAACGGCTGGGGGTATTGCCTTGGAAGAGCTGGATCCTTATACTATGCAAAGTAGGCTTGTGCCGGGGTTATATTTTGCAGGAGAGGTATTGGATATAGATGGGGTAACTGGGGGGTACAACTTCCAGGCTGCCTGGAGCACCGGCTGGGTAGCCGGCACCCATTTAGGCAAGTCTAAATCTTAATTGATCAAGGTTGCCACTGCTTCCCGAAATTCCTTTTCAGCTTCCAGGGACTTAGGTCCTTCTGCCCGATAGCGGATGGTACCCTTATCATCCAGCACAAACACGTAGCAACTGCGCTGTTCGGTCATGTTGAGTTGCTCGTAATATGGGCCACGGTCACCATAAAAGGTAGCAGTATTGTCGTGCCATTGGTCAGGGATTCCACCCCGCATCCAATTGTCTATCTGCCAACCGATGGGTTTATATAAAGTGCTGATCATCGGTACTTCATGATAAGTTATCTCTACCTGTGGTTCATATTCGTCTAAGATGATATCTGCCCAGGTGTTGACCAAGCGTTGGGCATCTTGCTTGAAAACCAGAATGAGGATATTGGCCTTTCCTCTGAGATCGGTGGGAAAGACCACCGTTTTTCTGCTCAAGGTTTCGGCCTTCAGGGTAGGGAAGGGATCTCCAATTTCTCCACTGGTATTGATGCTTTGATTTTTCCTAGAAGAACTGCCCCAAAGCAATAAGGGGACTAAGGCAGAAAATACCAGTAGTCCACGGGTAGTCTGTTTTTTTGTAAAGCGCATTATTATTTTTTTAGTACGGTAGGTATTAGATGAACTCAGGTTCAATGGTTTTGTTTTATTTTTAAACAATTTTGTTTTAGTGTTATGGATGATGTCATTTCCTTGCTAGAAAATTATCGAGATTTTCAACAGTCTGTTCCTCAGGGTGATTTTGCGGAGTTTGGGGATTGGCTGAAACAAAAGCATACCAGCCCATCAGCTTACGCCACAGACCAAGAATCGGTCAACTTGGAAGGCCCAGCGGTAATGGCGGGATACTTGTTGGGAGGACTCTCTAGCTTTGTAGAGACTTGGGTCAAGCTATCTTTTCAAGAGATACCCTTGGGCTCCTTGCAAGATTATGGCATTATGAAATCGGTAGAGTATTCGGGAAACCCAACCAAAAAGCAGTTGGCAGAGGAAATAATTGCTGAGCGCACTACGGTGATTGAGTCTATCAAACGGCTTACTAAGGAAGGGTTGCTTTGGGAAACTCCTGATGATCAGGATCGTAGACTGCGTCGGGTAATGCTGACGGATAAAGGAGCAGAGCTGATTGCTATTGCGGATAAGAAGATGGTGGCTTTGGGGAACCTCTTAATGGGACCTCTTACGGAACCCGAACAAAAATCGATGATGCCTGCCTTGAATCGGTTAATGGATTTTCATCAGCACCTGTATTATCAGCAGACCAGGGAGAAGGTAAAGGAGGATTATTCCTTATAATTCTATTCTCTTGTATAGGACCTCTCTGAGGTTTTGGCTCTCCTTTTTTATTGAAATGCAAAGTTTGGCGGAGTTCCTTTTCTTCTTCGGTGCACCTTGTTTATCCCTGGCCTTTTTCGTTGGTCACGCAGCTTACTCACTCGTCCCAAGCGGCCATCTCAATGGATTGATCCCCGTACATCCCTTTAGTATTTCTTAGTCCGTAACAACAAACATTAGACAAATGAAAAATCTCATCAAAGCTTCTCTCTTGGCCCTAGTATTGGTTTCAGCGTGCGCCACACCTGACGATATTACACCCGCCAGATCCGCTAGTGAACTTGGAGAGGCTGAACGTTTCTTTCAGAAGAATGATAAGCAAAGTGACATGTCACCCATCGAGCTGAAACAGCCGGAGGTCACGGTTGAAGGTTAATTAGTGGTTTTAGTTTTCAGTTTTCGAAACCACCTGCATTCTAAAATGCGGGTGGTTTTTGCTTTAAGGGGATCGCTTTAAAGCTATTCTGCTTTGCTATTTAATGAAAAAGAACCGTAGGAGGGGAGTGAGCCACCCATGGAACTGCAGGCCCATCTTACTTGGCAAACCATTTTGCCATGATGTTCATTGCAGGTTTGTTTTTAGGAGTAAAGTCAGCTTTGTTTTCACCTTCCCATTTCCACCAGTGTACGCCAGCAAACCAGGGCTTGTCCCAGAGGGCTCGGTAAAGTGCCTCGTAGCAGTTGGCTTGGGTTTCGAACGAAATCTGGCTGAACCCAAATTCTTCCCACTCCCAAGGTTTGCGGGCCGCATTGGGGGTACTTTTATAACCTACTTCAGTGAATAGGATCGGCCTACTCCATTTCTTACTGAATTTCTCAAGTCTTTTTACGTACGGCTGCCAACTTTCTACCAAATCCTCCACCATGGCGTCCTCACCGTGTTCTAATGGGAAGTATCCTTGAATTCCAATGTAGTCCAAAGCATCCCAAAAAGGAACATCTTCAAATTCCTCGTACCAATTGGCGGCGTAGGTCAGTTTCCCGGAGTATACTTCGCGGATTTCGGCAATTAGCTTTCGCCATCGTGCTTCTTGAGACTTCGCACAGGTGTGCAGCTCGGTGCCCACGCAAAGCATGCGCATATGGTTGTTTTCGGCTATATGGGCATACTGTAGTATAAATTCGGAGTATTTAGTAAACCAGGTGTCCCAGTCTTCCTCCGTTTGCATCTCAATGCTGTTGCGCCAGGTGTTGCCGTTCATCCAGATGTGAGGTTTCATCATCACCTGCAGGCCGCGTGAGTTGGCTTGTATTGCCGTAGCAATGAAAGAGGAGTCACGACGGGAAATTCGACCCTCGCTTCGTCGATAGTTAAAATCCGGCGTGTTGGGGTCACCTTGGTAGGAGAATGGGACCAAAGTGATCCACTCTACGTTGTTTTCCACCAGTAAGTCTAGCTCTTCAGTGGCGTTGCGGTATCTAAAGAATACGTGTATTCCGCGTTGTTTTCCGTCTGCTTCAAATTGAGTGGTGGCTTTTCCAGAATTGTTTTCTATGGAGCTATCCCACTGGTACCCAAAGTCGTCTACTTGATTGTAGTATTGACTTAGCCCCTTGTATCCGCCCCATAAACCAGCCAAAGGAAGAATCAATACCCAAGTTGTCATGCGAAGGGCACCCCGCCAATGTTGGCTACGGTAGCTACGGACGATGGCCCGTATTATTCTTGAAATCCAATAAGGAACCGAAAGGGCTATGATGCTGAGGGGATTGCTAAATAAGGTAGTGACCACATCGGGTAGATAATTCCATGCCCCTGTTGCCGATTCTTCAGCCATTATCATCATGGCAAAGAAGGTGAGAGCCAGTATCATGAGGGTGGTAGCAGCATACCAAATAAGGAAGGTGGGGAGATGCTTGCGCAAAAACATGGAGAAATATAGGACCTTTGCTTTGAGATAACGCAATGGTACTCTTCGTGTTTGGTAGAATTGATGGGTAGCAGACAGCCCTTTTAGGCGGTGTATTCATCAAAGTATTCCCTTGAAGTCGTATTTTCGGCTCTTAGCTGTTGATTGTGAATTTACTTACACCCAATGCCCTGGTCCCTTTTGCAGACGGAACTCCTATTTTGGTTTTTATTTTTCCTCTTCAACTTTCTGCTGTTCTTACCCAATTACCTTATTCACTTTAAGAGCACTCCCTTTTTGCCTCTAGTATTTAAGGGGAAAATCTCCAGGAGGAAGGATTTTCTGAAGGCCACTAATCCAGATATGTTTCGCCTATCCTTAGATATTTCATTGGGTATTTTGCTAGTGAGATATCAGCTGCTACCAGGATATGGATGGTTTATTGGTTACTACTTCTTTGTATGGGTGTATGGGGTGTACCATTATATATTTTGGAGAATATACCACGTACCGCCGGCGCTCATTAACGACGCCCGCATGTTTGTTAATGGAGCGGCCATCTTGTGGAACGAACAGCGGCTCAAGCTCATCCTAGGGGCTATAGCTGCCGTGGTAGGTTTAACCCTTTTAGGCTATGGATTGGCTGAATTTCTTCGGTGGAGTGAGCAGGTGTCCCCCATTGGTTTTACTCACTGGACCAGTGGAGGTCTGGGCTTGCTTTCGGCGCTGGTAGTGTATGTACAGGGTAAATATTGGTACAAAAAAGACAATGTATTCCGAGTAAATTTCATGCTACTACGGGTAATGGGCAACCTCAGGCTTAGCCTGGGAGTATGGCGTAGCAGTAAAAAGCGGAGCCCTCGTTCTCTCAAAGAAGCACACAGCGTTAAGGCTGAGTTAGCGTCGAAGCCAAATCTCTATTACCTGTTTATAGAATCGTACGGATCTATTCTGTTGGATCACCCTGAATTGGTGGAAAAATACCAAGCTCGCTATCAGTTATTTGTAGAGCGGCTGGAAGCTGCTGGGTGGTATGTGAACACACAGCAAAGTACCTCAAGTGGTTTTCTGGTTTCGTGGTTGGCTTATACCACTACCCTGATGGGTACCCGGCTCACGACCAACTATGAGTATGAGGCCATTATGAACGATCCGGCTTACTATGAAGTGGATACGTTGTCTAAGTTTTTCCAGAAACAAGGGTATCAGTCCATCAATATGAATCCGGCGAAGCAGATTGTAGGTATGCATATTCCCTTTAAGAAGATGGAGGCTTTGTATGGCATTGATCGATGGATATTGAGGGAACACATTCCTTATTCTGGCGACGTATATGGTTTTACTGAGTGCCCGCCAGATCAATACGTACTCAATTATGTATTTGACCAGTACCTAAAAGACCATGAGGATCCCTTCGTGCTCTTTTTCTTAACCAAGAATTCGCACAGCCCCTTTGTATCGCCGCTAGAGGTGGCAGAAGACTGGCGTGCGCTGGAGCACCACAAGGGAGATCTGTCGGGTGATCGGTTTTTAAAGGAGCCTACGGTGGCAGCATATTGGGAGAGTATCGAGTATCAGTTGGGCTATCTGGAAGATTTTATCATTCGACAGGGTAGAGATTCGGATATTTTCCTGCTACTGGGTGACCATCAACCGCATGCCATTACGGATCAGAAAATCCATAGAATGGAGACTTTGTTCCATATTGTGAGTCGGAATAAGGATTTTGTGGAAGGCTTTAGCGAATACGGGTTGGATCGTTCTTTGGAGAGTCTGGGGGATCCAGTACGACACGAAGCAATTTACAGTATGTTTTTGCGGGAGATCATCCGGCACTATGGTACTCCCAATTCTGAAATGCCTACCTATGAGCCACATGGAGCTTGACTGGGAGCGGTTTTATACCCGATGGAGCCAAGGCTTTGCTGTCTTGATGCTGTTGTCATTAGGGGTAACTTATCTAGTTTCTTCTCCCTGGATTTGGTGGGTGGTGACTTTGGTAGGGATGGTTGGATATTTCCTTCAGATTCCTCGCTATACGCCGCCCTGGCCTTGGCGAGGGTGGGGATATGCCAACTGGGTAACTGCGGTGAGAGCAAGCCTGCTATTCGGGGTTTTGGCATTGTGGGCAGTACTTCCTGGTTGGGTAGTGTTTGTATGGCTGTTGGTAGTAGTGGGGCTAGATGGGGTAGACGGATATGTGGCCCGGCGCTATGGGCATAGCCATAAGATAGGGGAGGCCTTTGATATGGAAGTAGATGCCGCCATGGTAATGTGGCTGGCCTGGATACACGTAGACCGTGGCGTGGTGGGGTACTGGTTACTGCTTCCTGGTAGTTTTAAGTATCTGTTTACTTTATTGGCTACGGTAAGACCATCGGTACCCATGCCTGATTTTCCACCCAAACGGGTACGTTCTACGTTGGCAGTGGTGTTTTTTCTCAGCCTACTTGCCCCGTGGGTATTGCCTGCAGATTGGTCTGCTATTTTTTTAGCAGGGGCATCTTTAGGCATCTTTATTTCCTTTGGTGCGGCCATCGTTGCTTGGCTTTTGCCACGTTCCGAATCCAAAAACCTGTAGATACTTGTATTTCTTTATTCATAACCCCAAAACAGCCGGTACTTCGCTTTTGAAGGTGCTGAAAACGCAGATATACTTCCATAAGTGCTTGCGAATCAATCCGCCCCGAGACCAGCATCCTAAGGAATTTCTGGAGCAGGCGCCGCAATTATTAGCCACCGTATCGCAGAAAAGACTAGCGGGGCTTTCCGTCATAGGAGGGCACTTTGCCCATGGGGTGCATGCCGGTACCGTGGAAGCTCCTAAGTACATAACGGTGCTACGGCAACCCGTGGAGCGGGTGGTATCTGAGTACTACTTTATGAAGCAGTTGGGCTTTTTTCACCAGAAGGAAATTGAAGCTCACAATCTTTCGCTTACGGACTATCTGGCTCATCCAGAAACCCGATACTTGAATAATTTGCAGACACGTTTGGTGTCTGGGATTCCTTATGCCAAACGTGATATGGTAGATGAGGAAATCTATCAGGTAGCGCTCGCTAATTTGCACCGGATGGAAGCCGTGGGACTCACTGAACGGTTTGCCGATTCATTGGCTATATTCTATGACCGACTAGGATGGCCCAGATTGCCCATATGGGTAGCAGCCAACAGCAATAGCCAGAAGCCAGCTACTTCCGAGCATACAGAGGAAGAGATAGAGGCAGTAAGGCAGCGTGAACGTTGGGATTTAGCCATTTATGCCGAAGCTGAACGAATCTTTGAACACCACTGGCAGGAGAGGGCTGAGAAATACCAGAAACTATCTAAGAAAATTGCAAGCCCCAGTAAATGGAGGGCCTTACAACTGCAAGGGGTGAGCTACGGAATCCGCGGTTGGAACAAGATGTTCCGGCCAACTACTCAAGATACCCTACGTGGTGTAGTAGGGGGAGATACTGGTCATAGAACACTTCCTTGACCCTTGGGGTGAAATGCTCTTTCCACTGGTTGGGTTGAGGATTCCGAATGTGGGTTTTGATACGCTTACGACCGCTGAGGGCAAATTGCCGGGCGATAGCCACCCCTAGCTTCCGTTGGTAGGCAGGTACTTCATAGTGCCTGAATATAGCGTCGAAGGTAGTGGCTTCCTGACCCAATACATCCTCGTACTTAAAGAGCTTAATGCGCTCATCTTCAGTCCATTCTAGCATCGATTGAAAGTGATGTTTTCTGAATTCAATCTCCGCCAGTAGGCCTTCTTCTTTGGTTAGCTCAGAAAGGAATTCTGCATAGGATACACCAGATGGCATAGTACTAGGCACATGGCCGTTGATAGCCGACCAATAGGTTTCGGTAGGCCCTACAAACCGAAACCAGGGTTCTGCACCGCGCAGGTGATAAAAATAGCCCGAAACAATAAGGTCGCGGGGATCACGAATGAAGCGGCTGATGCGAAAGTCGGTAGAGAAATGCTGAGGCTGAATGGCGAAGCCATTGGTAGAGACCACCGAGTACTTGTGAGCACGGTTGTAGAGTAGCCCTTGGATGCTTTCAAAGTGGTAGTACCCAAACTGCTTAGGTAGTATGCGATTATATAAAGTGTGCATCACACGCAGGTAGTATTTGGTAAGGCACTTATGGTAAGAAGCGTGTATGCGAAGCATCGAATGAGTGCTTGTTTGAAAATAGTTGGGTTTCTGTTGCCTAAATCCTGAAGGGTCCCCGCAACGTTATTTAGAAATGATCAGCCCCAGGTACTTTAATTTCTTCCGAACATACCCCAATTCCAGCAATAATCCACCAATGTAAATATTGAGGAGTTGCCGGGTGCGACCCCACGTGAATGCTCTGCCAAATTGGAGGAAGAAGATCATCCAGGAGAGTTGAATTTTACTCCGAGTAGGTACTGCAGTGGTGAAGTTTTCTATAAACTGGGATACGGTATAAGGTAAGATGCTATCCAGCCGGTTTTCGGAGAGCAACTGTGGGGCTTGCCAATCCTTTTGATGTTGTATCAGCCCCCGAGTTAGATCCCCTTCATCTTCCAAAAAATCATCGGTAATGATCAACTTGCCTCCGGGAGCAAGGGCTTCCAACCAATGGTTGAGGGTGCTTTTTAAATCGGGGCTATGGCGCAAAGACTCACAGGCAATGATGAGATCAAAAGTGCCGGGCAGGGGGGCATCGTAAGATTGCTCCAGGAATTGAACATGAGTATCGGCGGTCTTGTTGGCCATAGCCACGTTGATTTCCTCTTTGCTTAAGGAAATGCCAATGCCTTCAATGGGTTGGCTGCCTGCGAGTTGCAGCAAGGTGTGGCCTGTACCACATCCAGCGTCCAATACGCGGGTTCCGGGCTGTAGCCGAATCCCTTTAGTAATCCATTCTACCAACCAGTTTTCGGTGTAGGGGGCTTTGAGCCGTTTGTGTACCGGGTAGGAGGTTCGGTGCTTGCGGCTTTCAAACCTGACGAGGACATCGTATAACTTACCTACACTCATGTGGGCTTTTCCAGCAAGAAGATAAACTCATACGCATATTCCAGCGGAACCCGGAGTTCCTTTACTTGGCTGGTGTCTATGTTTTTCCACGGTTGCAGCAAGCGCTGTAGCCGATAGTGGGGCCAATGATCAGGGTGGGCTTGTATCTCTGCAAAACCAGCATCAGCAAAGAGATTCCTCCAGTACTCCAGGGTAAGCGCATCCTGATGCCCTTTTTTGTTTACGATGCCCAAGGGCTTGCGCACCCGGTGCCACATGTAGTGGTTGGGGTTGCGCACCATTATGCAGATGCGGCCACCAGGCTGGGTAACCCTATACATCTCTTGCAGGGCCTTCTCGCGGTTGAGCATGCGCTCCAAAGACCCGATGCAAGAAACCGTGCGGAAAGTACCGTCAGAAAAAGGTAGTTGTTCGGCATTGGCCTCCTGAATATCTGCCTTGGGTACAAACTGCTTGGCCTTGGCCACGGCTTCAGAAGATAAATCTACCCCGTAGGTCTCTGAGCCTTTGCCCTGCATTATGCGCAGCATGAGCCCCAGGCCGCAAGCAATATCCAGGTGCTTGCCCGGTACATGGCTTTCCAGCAGGGTACCAAAGATTCGGTACGCTGCCAAGGGTCTTAGGTATCGGAACCCCTTCACCTTGTAGGTATTATCAAACCATTCCTTTATCTGTTGCTGTTCATTCATGAGCAGTCTCAAGTTCTTCAGTTATTCCTAAATTGTGAGCGTACAAGGCGCTGGCTTTCTGCCAGTTACGGTGGTTGATTGCCGTGAGATTGTGTGGGGGTAGGTCACCTTTCAAGGTACGATTTAGCTGATCAGCCATGGCTTGGGTATCGTAAGGTGATACTAGGTACCCGTTCGCTCCGTCTATTAGCTCTCGGTGCCCACCTACATCAAAGGCTACTACGGATACCCTTTGGTATATGGCCTCACATAGTACTATAGGGAGATTCTCCATGGCAGAAGTGTGCAGCAGTAACTTGTATTGGGCATAGGGTACCTCCTGTGTGTATCCGCAATACCGAACAAAAGGTAAGGCTTCCAATTGCCCCAAAAGTGCGGAATCGGATGCGTGTCCGTATACGTGTACTTCTACACCATCAGGAGGGGCCCAGTGCTGAAACAAAGCCAAAGCGAGTTGGTACTTTCTGGCGTCTACGTTACCCACCATCAAAATATGAGGGGTTAGCTCGCCAGTTATTGCTTTTCCTCTTGTAAAGCCATTCGCAGCCAAAATGGGCTGCAAGCCCAATGCGCGCAGTCGTGCGGCTTTGTGTTCAGAAACCACGAAAAGCGGATGCGCTCTGACAAACAAGTAGCGATAGATGGGCCAGTAGTATAGGTTCCACCACCGCTGTTTACCGCCTAGTCGGCCCAAGTCGGGCCAGTTGTCATGGTAGGTGAAGCTAAAGGGCACCCTAGCGGCCCGTAGTAGGAAGGCATTGTAAAAGTCGCCGTAGAAAAGGGAGCCTTCTTCTTTGGCCCATTGCCTAAGGTGCCGATAGGCCTGCCGCCAGTTCTTGTACGGTACGAAGGTCAGGTTCTGAAAAGGGTGCTCTCCTAGCTGTGTGCCCAATACTCGTACCTCATCAAAATGGTGCTGGAGCCTTCCCCAAATCTCACAAGTGGCGGTAGAGCCGCCAGAGAAATTGGTGCCAAAGTGAGTAGTAACGATGATCAGGCGCTTGGGCATGTGGTGTTATCCTTGGTAGGAAGCCTTGGCTACATGCGATTCTTCCAGGGTCACTTTCAACCGGATGGAATCGTCTACCTTTTGCCGAATCTCATCGTGAATGTGTCGGGCCAGAAACTCGGTAGTGGTGAGCTGCCCTTTGAACTTCGGAAGCTCGTCCAGGTTTTGATAGGCTAGGGGAGAGATGGCCTCTTTCAGAAAGGTGTGTGCCTCGCCCATGTCTAGTACCACAGCATGTTCGGTGAGCTCCGCCCGTTGAAATTCCACCTCTACATGAAAGGTAGCCCCATGCATATTTTGTGCGGGACCGAAAAATGGATCGGGTAGTGAGTGGGCGATCATGATATGATCCTTGATGGTAACGGTGTACATAGTTTCTTTTTATGAATATTCTATAAAGGTAGTAAGCTGAGTAGGGGCCCCTTGTCGCAGTTGGTCAAAGAACTGCGGGCTTTCCCAAAAGGAAATGCGGTGGGCCAGCAATGCCTTTAGTGGTAACCGAGGCAGCAGCTTGAATACCAGGTCTTTGCGCCTGCGATAGTCCCAGCGATGCTGATGGCTAGGGGGGATGGTGCTCACTTGCGAGCTAATGATCTGCTTACGCAGGTAATGAAAATCCTCTCCCAAGACCAGGCCGTTGGTGGGTTGGGAATGCCAGCTTAGTTCTACCACTTTTCCTTCCATACCCACCGCATCCAAGGCAGCTTGTAGTCCGCTGGTGGTGGTAGAGGTGTGGAAAGCTACATCAAAAGCAGCGGTAAACTCGGGTTCTGCGCTGCAGCGGAATCCCAATTGCTGAGCCAATTGTTGCCGTTGGTCGGCAAGATCGGTAGTGAATACTTCTACTCCGGGTATTTCACGAACTAGTAGCCCTACCAGTACTCCGATCAGGCCCATGCCTACGATCAACACACGGTCCCCAGGCATTACTTGGCCGTCCCAAAGTGCATTCACGGCCGTTTCCATATTGCTGGCCAGCGTGGCTCCCTCTGGGGTTACCCCCTCCGGAATGCGGTAAAGGTCTTTTTCTTCTACCCAGGCATGGGTTTGGTGAGGGTGGAGCAAGTGAACCCAGGCTCCCAACCATTCCTTGGGTCCCTCTTCTACCTGGCCTACCCAAGAATATCCGTAGGAGAATTCACCGGCAAAATCTCCTTGCATGTAAGGCACACGCATGTGTTGGGCCGTTTCTTCCCGCATGGTACCGGTGAGCACCTTTCGCTCAGTACCTTGGCTGACCATGGAGAAGGCACCCTTGGCCCGAATCCTAGGGGACGGTGGCGGGGAAATGGCTCGTAATTGGCTACTGGCGGCACTATGCAGCAGCGTGGTGGCCGTAAGCGGTTCCATGTTAAAACTGCCCTAGGTACATCACATGGTCCTCAATGGGTACAAACCTACCGGTTTTGAACCGGATGGCGTCTTCCATCTGAGAGATGCCTGGGAACGAAAAGCCACTGATTCCTGAGCCCAATATCATGGGGGAAATGTGTACTTGCGCTTGGGTTATGCTGCCCTGTTGCAGGAAGGTACTGGTGGTGAAACTTCCCCCTTCTACGTACACGGAGTAGATTCCTTTTTGGAATAGAGCCTCTAATATGGCGTGGGTAGAAATGGCTTCGTCCTGAATAGACACTTCTAAATATTTGCAGATAGAGAGCGGACCTTGGGTCTTACACACCACAAGTGTTTCTTTCCGTATGGCATGGAAGTCGGCAGCCTCTTCTCCCAAGCTACCAATAATCACCGGTATAGGCGAGTCGCCTGTCACCATCCGTACGTTGAGGCGTGGGTTGTCCCTAAGCAGGGTATGTTTGCCTACCAAAATGGCGTCGCACAGTGCGCGCATGCGATGGGCATGCTTCAGATTTTCGTGATTTCCTATCCATTTACTATCCCCCGAGGTAGCTGCTATTCTGCCATCCAGAGTCTGGGCGAAATGAGTAATTGCCAGTGCTTTGTTTTCGGTTTGCGCCCAGCGCATTTGCAAGGCATACGGTAGGTACAAGGTGAGAAATGCCACCACCTCTTTTGGTAGATCACCGTGTGATTCTAAGTGGATTTGTAAGGCATCGCCCAAGGTCACATCCACTAGCGTAGGCAGAGTTGGAGCTTGTGGCGTTAGCCTGACTAAAAGGTCTACCGGGCTGCCGTCAGCCACTTCCTCCCAAGTATTAGTAAAGGGCACATATCTCAGCGCAAGTACGTCCTTAAAGGAGTACTTCGCTAAGTCTTTGATCTGAAGAATGCCTTCCCACCATAGGTCCAGGGAATCTGCCTGGCACAAAATGGAAGAATATGAGGGCGTTATTTGGGGTAATGCCGTCGACAAAATCGAAATTAAATTGGGTGTAAAGAAGGAAAGAACCTTCTATTTGTATCTCCTTCCAAAGTACAATGTATACGAAAAATGCAACCAATAAAATAGGGTACGCCTATTGTATACCCACCTGATGAGAAAGCGCTGTAGTAAGAGAAATGTTTGTGGAATAGACTAAAACGTTGGTTTTTAAGAGGTTATTTAAAGGTAGCTGGGCTATGGTTCGTCCGGCCGTGTTCACTCATTGTGTTCGATATCACCAATTTTATTCCTATTTATAATTGCCGCCTTTTCATCATTCCATCAAAGATTTGGGCTACTTCAGTGGCCGCTATCTCTGGCAACAGTGCAGTATCGGAAATTCCGGATACCACTCGGGTTAGGTTATGATCTATTGTGCCGGGTTGCCCCCATACTTGAGCGGGTTCGGCAGTAAGGTAGGCGGAGAAATTGTGATGGCCACTACCAGGGCGTTCGCCAATGATGTGTACGATGCCTATGGGCTCCTCACTTGCTTGGGGACCAAACAGCACTTCGCCGCAGGCGTATCCGGCGCGTACCCTGCCGTGGGTAATGACTAAATGCTCATCGGCTACCTGATAGCCTTTCTCGCTTAGGTCTCTTCGTAAAGAAGAAAGGAAAGGAGCCAAGTGGCCTTCGTCGGTTAGGGAGCGTACGTTGAGCCCGTCCGAGATGATGAACTGCACGGCTGGGGGGGTGGCTCCCCAGCGTTGGCGCAGTTGGTTTAGGGCTCGCACGCTTCCTCGGCTTAGCTGCTCGCCTGATTCCGGATGGTATACGTAGTCCTTTCGATCATCAGACTGGGTTATGATGGGGATGGTTTTGGATACAAAGGCTAGTGAGGCTGCTTCAAATTCCGTCCAAAGGCTCACCTTGGCATCCTCATACAGGTGGTTTAACTCGGCTTCCAGCTCGGGTGTGAGTTGCCAAATTTCCTCGCCGTGGCCTTCGGCAATGGGCACACCCCGCTCACGGATCTCCGCCAGGCGCTGGTCGCCTTCGGCCTCAATTTCTGCTTGGCTGCGGGTATCCCCCTTAGCCAATCGGTACTGATAGTACACCCATTTCGGGTTTCCGAAATGCTCCGTCGGTTGACCTTCAGCGTCAATGATGCCTATTTTTTGGAAGAACGCCCACATAGCATCGTTAATCTGATAGCCAAACTTCTCGCGGACCCGTACGTGATCGGCGAAGGCCGTAGTGAGGTAGCTCAGCATAGGGTCGTTCTTGGTGGGCAGGGCCATCAGGTAGGCCGGGTTGGCGGGCATCACCTGCTCGATGCACCAGTCCAAATCCGCCAGGGTTACGTCCATGTGCAGGGTAGAGCAAATGTCCAGGCCTATGGTGAGGCCGTGAAGTTTGCCCATGGCGGTGTCTTCCAGGCAGCAGCGCACTAGTTGCTCCCGGCTTTTGAACACCTCCGGGCCGATG
>DMST01000525.1:0-4706 GCA_003454975.1 Cytophagales bacterium
GTCAGTGGCTGGGCCGTGACGGGAGCGGGTATAGGAGAGGCCTCCGCAATGCGGATCCAGGCCAGTTCCCCTTCGTCAAGTGGGGGCGGGGCAAAGCGCTCGCTATCCGCCCAGTACACAAAGGTACTCCAGTTGTACTGGGTAGGAGAGGACTCACTGATGACGCCCAGAAAGTGAAGTACGGGAGGGCGAAAGCCGGTTTCCTCCTCGCATTCGCGTGCAGCCGCATCGCGCGGCCGCTCATAAGGCTCTACCTTCCCGCCCGGCGGTACAAACAGATCTTGGTTCGGTTGCTTCTTTCGCTTTAGCAACAAAATCTCATCACCGGCCCTTAATATCACTAGCACGGCATTCCATTTATATCCAGGAGCAGGAGTGTACATGAGATTTACGATTTACAAATGACGATTGGGCAGTCGATGACATTTCAGGGTAGTGGAGAGAGAACTAAGTTCCCAGATTTTGCGAAGGTTCGATTGATTGCCGTACGGGATTAACTTTCGAACCGGCGTGACGGTTCTTGAGCGCTACATTAGTCCTTCGTCAATCCAAATTCGTCAATTGCCTCAGTCTTTCACCCGCATCACGCGCAGGGCCTTGAGCATCCAGGTGGGGAGTGCTTTCTCGGGGTTGCGCTTGCGTAGGTTGATGTAGAGGCCGAATTTCTTGGCTACCGGTACCTTATGGGTCTCCACAAACTCGATGAGCGCTCCGTCGGGATCCTCGATGTAGAAGAACAACCCGGCAGCCTCGCCCATATCAAAGGTGTCGAGCCCCTGGCTGCTGTCTACGGTGAAGGGGAAGCCCTTGGCTTTGCACTCCGCCTCCAGGTCTTCGCGGCCCTGGATGTCAAAGCACAGGTGGATGAGCCCTAGATCGCCCCAAAGGCGACCCTCAAAGATGTTGCGCGGTTCGCGGTCCAGCACCTGGATCAGCTCAATCTGGCTGGTACCCAGCATAGGGGCGAAGGCGCCTTTGCGTGGCTGGCTGTGGGCCAGCAGCACCCGGCGGAATTTACCTTCTCCACCAGGCAGGCCATTTAGGTCCTCAAAGGTGCCCGTTTCGTCGTAGATCACCTGATCGTAGCCCAGAATGTCTGAGTATAGCTTGCGGCTTTTCTCTATATCGGTGGAGCCCAATATGGCGCCGTAGGTGCCCGCCGTGGTGAAGGGACCGCTGGCGAAAAACTCATCGGCGTGCACTACCTCAAATACATTGCCGTAGGGGTCCTCCATAAAGAAGTGCTTACCGCCTGCGGGGTTATTGGTGACCTCACTCAAAAGCTTTACGCCCTTGCTTTGCATAAAAGCATAAGCACCGGCCACATCGTCCGATTTGATCTTGGTTACGTTGATGCCCTTATCACCCAGCTGCCACTGGAAGTCTGCCGGTTGGGGCGTGCGGCTCTTGTACTGCCAGATCTCAAAGCCCCCGCCACCGCGCTGGCTCACCGCCAGAATGGCGTGCCGCTCGTGAGGCTGATTATCGGTGTAGGGTAGCATCAGCTCGGCCGAGCCGTCGTCGTCCAGAATTTTGATGTCTACGCCGAAGTGCTTACGGTACCAGGCGAATCCTTCGTGTACGTTGGGCACGCCAATGCCCATCTGCTGAATGCCGCTAATGATCTTTCCCATACTGGTGGTGGCTTTGCGCTAATTGTTCAATCAGGGGGCGAAAATAGGGAGGAGAAGTGAGAATTCAGAAGAGAGAATAGAGAAGGAAAAAAATCGAAGGATAAGAAAACAGAATACAGGAGTCAGAATACAGAAGAGCTTGAAGAAAATGAGTTCGTGAGGCGATGAGGAATATGATAAGGGACGCGGTACGAACAAGAGTAGAAATCCTCTTTCGTCCTGACTACGGAGGGCAAGTGTGATAGTGTGGAGAGGTGTGAAAATGAGTTTTTAAGGGATAGCTAACGGAGGGAGCATGCGAGTGCTCCCCTTCTTTGGTTTCTCTATGCTGCATGTCCATCTGGTATTTGTTACCATAGATTTGCCCTTTTTCCGACTAGCCTAGCAAGTTTATTTGAACCCTACTCGACCACAATGATCCCTGTCTCTTGTCTTTGGACCCTAGGAACTTAGGTGCCCTGGCACAGGAAAGCAGTCAGCGATACTTTGGGTGCAAATAGTCAAAAACACGAAATTCTTATGAGAAAATTGACAATCATTATGGCCTTATCCTTTTGGATGGGCCAAGAAGCATTGGCACAAAGTGTACCGGTATCCACCGCCTACCATGATCAGCTATTGCAAGGTCCTTGCTTTGTTTTCGCTACGGTGGCGGCACTGGAGTCCAAAGCCATCGAGGCCGGGTGGTCAACCGCTACTGATTTTTACGAGTGGAATTTGTACAGCCGTGATGTACTGGAAAGCGCAGGTTTACCTGGGGGGATCCCTATTTTCAAGAAAATCATTAAGCAAGCAAGTAGCGCTAACGGGATTTTTAGTGCGGCAAACCTATACCGGCCTACGGAGGCCGATGGCTTACCCAACGCCGATGAAATATTATATACGGGTATGGCCAAGTGGCAAGCTGGGTGTGGTGCCCCCAGTTTAAAGAATGCTACCTACACTTCCATAGAGGATGTTGGCTGTCAGGAGGTGCTTGATACTACCAAACTATTCACCATTAGGCCCTATGGGGGTTATAGGTTTCAGTATAACTATACGGATAGCTCTGGATATGTGGAGAAGGACCCTAGTGATGTAGTCTCTGTAAAGACTGATGTAGACATCCTACTTAGCCAAGGCAAGGGAGTTATTATTTATGTAAATAATTATGATGGTGATGGGAGCGGGGGCTACGCGCCCACCACCCATGCTCTTTTTGTGTACGGTAAATCCGGCTCTAGCTACAGGTTTAAGGATAGCTGGCCCGGAAATCCTGGCAACAAGGTTGGAGGTATCTCCTTCCATAATGTGTACCGTTATTTCTATCTGACAGGTACGTTTGATCCTCCTTGTTCCGCTACTATCACTGGTTCCAGTTCAGTAAGTGGGCCCACCAATTTTTCACTGAGTGGTTCTGATGCCTACACCCATATTCAATGGACGGTGAGCGGTGGCCTCAAAAAAGTGAGCACCAGTAACGGGGGTAAAACCCTGAGGGTAACTCCCAACGGCTGCTCTGGAACCGCCACCATTACGTTGCAATACAAGAACAAAGGACAATCCTGCACCCAAACTAAGACAGTGAATCTTACAGCTTCTCCTGCGGTAGTTCCTTCGGGAATAAATGTACTAAGCCTGGATTGGAACAACAGCCAAACTTGTCCCAATACTATCCTGGAGCTAGAGGCCATCGATCATGTAAACCCTTCTGCTGGTACAGTGTATGACTGGTCCGTATCGGGGGCTACACTGCTAAGCGGAGACGGAACTCCCACCATCTTTGCTCGCACGGGTTCCGGTAACCTTACTTTCAGAGTTCGGGCCAATTCGTACAACTGTGGCTATAGCGGATGGCGTACGCTAACGGGCAATACCTACGCGCCTGGATGCGGCGGTGGCGGTGGTGGCGGTTTCTTCCGACCTGCGGTACAAGAGCAAACCCTGGAACTAAGAACGATCTCTGATTTGCCCCAAAACCTACAGTCCTTTGATTATCAGCTGGTGTCTTTGGACGGGCGAATAGTTAAGGAGGGGCAGGTACGCCGTGAAGATCTATCCATCAACTTGGTTGGGGTGGATGAACGGGTGATGATCCTATTCCTACTTAGTGAAGATGAGGGATACTTCGAGCAGGTGAAAATATTGAAATAAGGTAAAGGAAGACTGAGGAGTCAGAATACAGAAGAAAAGAGGAAAGCGTTCTGCTTACCACGCTTTCCAATATTTAGAAGAATAGCGAAGAGCTTCCAACTTCAGGCCTCAAGTTTATAGCCTCTATTATCCGCCGCACTGCCGAATGAATTCCTCCAAGGGACTTTCGGGGGGGACCACCACCCAGGTTTCTGCCTCGGGGGTGATAAGGAGGGCCTTGCTGCAGGGGGAGGCACTCAGTAGGATTTGCAGGCCGGGCTTGCCGTGGTTGGAGCATTCCAGGGCCCATACAGGCTCAAAGCGGCACGATTTGGTGAGGCCTTCGATGAAGTAATCACCAGAGCTGATAAGGCGCCAGAGGGAATCTTGCTGCAGGGCATTGAGGGGAAGCCGATCCGTAAGGGGGTAGTCGTGCAGATAGCGCAGTGCTGGGTGTTGCTCAAAGGGAGCAATGGGCAGCGAGCCGCATTGATACAAGATCACACGGTCCTCTTGTGTGTTAGGGGCCTTAACGGCCAAACAAAAGAACCCCACCGCTACTGCGAGGAGCAGGTATCGGTGGGGTATTCGTGCTTTCATTATTTCATCTTGTAGATACCGTGCTGGGGAGTGCAGCCCGACAGACGATCGGTCTTGTAGGTGGCGCTCTCCATGGTCCGGTCCAGTACAGCCTGCCAGTTGGGCTCCTCTTCGTAGAGGTAGCTGGTCTCTTTGTGCAGGGCACCAAAGAAGCTATTGATGAAGTAGCCACCGGTTTGGGCATTGCCACAGGCCGTTTCGTTGGGTTGGGCGGCGGCGGCCAGTATGTTGCCTTGCGTCTCCATAAACAAGGTGCGTAAGCGGTCTAGTCGGCTACGCTCGGTGGTACGGGAGGCCAGAGAGGCAGCCCCGCTGCGGCTGGTGCGGCCAATGCTGGAGTTGCAGCAGTCGCCCAGTACC
>DMST01000525.1:4750-5185 GCA_003454975.1 Cytophagales bacterium
TGAGGCGGGCTCCTTTGCGTACCAGCCGCTGATTGATCTCCTCCAGGCTCATGCTGGTATTCTCGTCTACCTGCTGGTACTGACTGTAGGTGAGGTCGATCATGGGGTACTCGGAGGCTTGCTGCTCAAACCGGAAGCCGTGCCCGGTATAGATAAACAGGATGATGTCGTTGGGCCCGGCCTGGATATCGTTGATGGTGCTGATCACCTGCGACTTACCGTAGTTGTCGTCCACAATCAGGTGCTGTTCTACGGGTATGCCGATGGCCTCGCTGATGTTTTCCATTTCGCGTACCACCTTCTCCTTGTCGTTGGTGCAGCTAGCCCCAATGTCGCTCACGCGGGTATTGGCCACCATGATGAGGTGCAGGGTGGGGTCACCTTCATAGTTGACGGGAGCCGTGGTAGGTTCCAGGCTGGCGCTGTACATGCCGC
>DMST01000450.1:0-246 GCA_003454975.1 Cytophagales bacterium
CGATCTTCTGCGATATCTCTACCGCTGGGCTCAGTGCTGGTAGCTGAATCTGGGCGTAGCTAGCCCAACTTAGGCCCAGGAGTAGGGCGCTCATCTTTAGTTTTAACATAGATTTTTGGGGTATATCTTTTTGAAAGGATTTATCTGAATAAAAAGGAGGGTTAACACCCTTCAATCTAAAGGAGGGTAGTCCGGAATTCTGGGTAGGAAGCTGCCTGATTTAGGATCAAGCCGAAAACCTGGGGA
>DMST01000450.1:377-2584 GCA_003454975.1 Cytophagales bacterium
ATAATTCGGGTCAAGCTACCTTATGACTGAGGCTGTGATGCCTTACTTAACCTTGTCCCCATAAATATTGCTTGATCCCTGATTTAAACCTTATCAGTGCGCAAATTCCCGGTGCTGAACTAGGGGGTAATAAAGGATCCGCCTCACCTTGAGCATCGAAACGTAGCCCCCTCCTTGAAAAGAAGAGGATCTTTAGAATTTAATTTAGGGAGCGGCAATCTTGATTTTTACACCCTGTTTAGATACTCAGAGGGCGGGCAGCCCATAATCTGTTTGAAGGATTTGTTGAAGGTAGACTTGGAATGAAAGCCTGCCTCTTGCGCCAAACCCAGCAAGGTCTTTTGCTCAATGAGGGGTGACTTCGCCAGGCGAATAAACTCATGAATACGCTGGTAATTCACGTATTCGAAGAAGCTCATGCCAATACGCTCGTTGAGTAGCCGAGACAGCTCCGGGGCGTTGATGTGCATCATCTCGGCCAACTCCGACTTTAGTAGTTTGGAGTTGAGGTAGGGCTTTTTCTCCTCCATGATTCGCTCCAGCTCCGCCTTCAGCCTATCAAGGTCCGCATTCGAGAATTTGGACTGGGCGTATTTGGCTTCTTTCGTGGCTTCCGTCCATTGAAAGACCGAGGGCGCTACCATCTGGTAGTAGCTGATAAAGAGTACCACCAAGGCGATAGCCAGCCAGATGTAGTCGCGGGAGTTGATTTCCAGCTCCAGATTGTTGCCAAAGCTGATGAAGTAAACCGCCAGCCAGATGGCAAAGCATACCCCGAGGGCGATCAGGAAATTCTGGATAAAATCCACCTTGAGCGCATAGCTCACTTCGGCCTGCAGTTGGGCTTTTAGCTCCCGAAATTTTAAGATGCTCAGCCCAAAATACGTGAGGTTCACGGCCAGGCCTACCCCCACCAGAATGCGCACTACCCGGTATAGCTCGCCGCTAGCTATCCGCTCCAGGATTACCTCCTGCGGCGGCAGAATGTAATAGAACGTAACCACCAAGCTATACAACACCCCGGGGAGGTAGTGCACCAGGTCTGCCAGGGCGAAGCGCTTGGGCGAGAGGGTAGACAGGACGAACAGATAGAGCGTAGGCCCGAAGAAGAGCACCGCAAACTCAGAGATGCCCTTGAGTTGGCGAGACCAGTCCAGGGACAGCGTGCCTACCTTAGCTACCAGACCCAAGAGTAGCAGGCACACCAATACGAACAGGTACCGATTGACCTGCCGCCGTTTTCTGGCCGACACGGTGAAGATGGCGATCAGGAATAGGGTTTGGAACAAGGCAAAGTAGGTGAATTGCTCAAGCATGTGGGTGGCGGCTAGGCGCTGACAAGGTTACTGCAAAATAAGCTCATTGATGTGTTTCACTTCTTCTAAGGCTTGCGAAGACACTGACTGCTGGTAAGCTTGAAAATCGGCTTCACTATCCCAAGTGGTAATCACAAAATAGTCAGGGCGGTACTGGTACCCCGCCGGGGAGGTGCCGTCCTGCAATTGCAGCAAGGTGCTGCCGCCCGCCTGCGTTCGCTGCTCCTGCCAGCGGTTCACCAGGTCCTTGGGGACCTCGCCCTCCTCAAACCAATAGGCCGTAGCTACGTGGTGCTTCCCGCGGTCGATGTGAATGGAGAGATCCTCCGTGAGTTCGAAGTAGCAAAGCCCAAAGTAGGACCAGATCTGCCGGCGGCGCTCGTGGAAGTCGGGCACCTCATTTACGATCTGCTCCAGGAAAGCCTCCCGCTGGCCCCGGTCTGCCCATTCACCGAGGATTAAGAACGAAGGGCGGTGGTTGCCTTGGACATGGTCCGTAATCCGAAAGCCGGGAAGGCCCTGGTAAGAGAACCGATTGGCTACCGGAAAAGCCACCTGAAAGTAAGACTGACGGGCCTCCTCTATATCCGGGTTCTGGCTCAGGAAGAGCAGGTCCAAGATCTGTCCCTTTTGCAAGGAAATGGTATCGATTTTGGGCTGCGCCTGCAGGGCGAAAACCTGGAGGAGAAGAAGGGGGGTAATGGCCCAAAGCCGTAGCGTTTTATGAAACATATCAAGCGTTTTTGATGGATGAAACGATGGCTCAAATGTATTTTTTGCCTGCGTGCCCGCCAATCAAATCGGCCTTGAAGGGGTCTCTATACGGTATATGGACCAAAACGACCACCACATGGGCTGGTGTCCTCCTCAAGGAAGACACATACTGACGGG
>DMST01000251.1:0-5810 GCA_003454975.1 Cytophagales bacterium
CCGCCTGCGCGGCTGGGCCAGAGTAGATGGCAATGCCGCCTTGCTTCCCGATACGCTCATCACGCTGGAGGGCTTGGGCAACCGCTTCAACGGCGATGCTTACCTCACGGCGGTTCGCCACGAGGTGGGTACGGGCCAATGGACTACCCAGGTGCAATTTGGGATGGAAGAGGCTTGGTTCTCGCGCAAGGTAAATGCCAACCGCTCTGGCGGCGCTTCGGGATTGCTGCCTGCCATCCAAGGCCTGCATATAGGGGTAGTGACTCAGCTGGAAGGAGACCCAGACGGGGAAGAGCGAATCTTGGTGAATCTGCCGCTGGTAGATCCTGACCAGGACGGGGTATGGGCACGGATTGCCACCCTAGACGCCGGCGATAGCCGGGGTACGGTTTTCCGCCCGGAGATTGAGGACGAGGTGATTGTAGGTTTCCTGCACGCCGACCCTCGGCAGGCCGTAGTGTTGGGCGGAATGCACAGCAGTGCCAAGCCTTCACCCATTGCGGCGGCAGACGACAACCATCAGAAGGGGTACCACAGCCGCGAGGGCATGCTTTGGACTTTTGACGATGACAAGCTGGATATCCACATGGAAACACCGGCAGGGAATAAGGTGACGCTGAGTGAGGACCAGGGAGGCATCTTCCTGGCGGACGAAAACGGCAATACGGTAACGCTAAACAGCGACGGTATCACCATGGAAAGTGCCAAGGACATTATTCTGAACGCACCCCAAGGAGATGTAAAGATTGAAGGTATCAACGTGGAAGTAGCCGCACAGGCCAGTTTCAAAGCCGACGGTGGCGCCGGAGCGGAAGTAACTACCTCTGCCGTAGCGGTACTGAAAGGGAGTTTGGTCCAGATAAATTAGAAGCTAGAGACTAGAAACTGGAAGCTAGACAGGAGACTAGAGATTCGAGGTTAGAAGTTCGATTCTAGACCAATAGATAAAAAAGAAAAAAGAGGATAGAGTTGGAGAATTGATCACTCAGTACTCCAGACTCACACTCAAAACTGACATGGGACAACCTGCCGCACGCATAAACGACATGCACGTCTGCCCGATGGTAACGGGAGTGGTACCGCACGTAGGCGGACCGATTTTGCCTCCGGGGGAGCCCACGGTGCTGATTGGGGGAATGCCCGCCGCTCGGGTAGGTGATATGGCCTTGTGCACAGGTCCGCCGGACAGTATTGTGGCCGGATCGGGCACGGTGCTGATTGGAGGCATGCCCGCCGCCCGCATGGGCGATAGCACAGCCCACGGTGGCAGTATTGTATTGGGAGAATTCACGGTATTGATAGGCTAAGCACATGGCAGAAGAGACCGAAGAGTTGTTTACATCATTTCTGGGTACCGGTTGGGGCTTTCCGCCCACCTTCAACCGGCTATCCGGTAAGGTAGGGATGACCTCCGACGAAGAGGACATCCAGCGGAGCCTGCAGATTCTGCTCAGCACTACGCCCGGCGAGCGCGTGATGCGCCCTACTTACGGTGCCAACCTTCGGCGACTACTCTTCGAACCCCTCAATACCACGCTAAAGACCTACGTGGCCGACCTGATCCGGAAGGCCATTCTGCTCCATGAGCCCCGGATTGCGGTGGACAAAATCACCATAGAACCGGCCATAGGAGACGATAATGAAATAGAGATTTCGGTGGAGTATACCATCCGAAGTACAAATAACCGGGCCAATTTTGTGTATCCTTTCTACAAGGAAGAAGGCACTAACTTGTAATGAACGAAGAATCGGTAGATAAGAACCCCTTGGTGCGTGACGGCACCAGCCAACAAGGCCGCTACCCAGAGGCGCTTGACCCTACCTACGTCAAGGTAGACGAGCGCTCTGAGGAAGACCTGCGGACCTTTGCGGAGGAGTTTGCCGCGTTGATTCAGTACTACAACACACTGAATAAACGGGAAGGCAACTGGGTGCCGTTCTTCAAACGGGATACCGAGGATACTGACGATCCGCACTACGCCCTGTACCTTACCTTCCTGCGGTTGCTGGGCAAACTGCAAGAGCAGGTAAATACGCTTACGGATGCCCACCTCAAGTTCTTCTACGAGCAGGTGCTGGGCCTACAACCGCAGCCACCACAACCCGACAGCGTACACCTGATATTTGAACCCGGCAAACGCGTAACCGGGCATCAGGTACTGGCAGGCTCCAAACTGAAAGCCGCCGAAAAGGACGCCTTGAAGAAGGACGTATTCTTTGAGGTAGACCAAACTCTCACGGTACGGCAAGCACGGGTAGACTTGCTGCGCACGGTGTACCGCCAACCAGAAAACGCCCAACTACATGCATCGGTCATTGCCAATAGCGTGGACGGCTTGGGCGGCAAACTGGACAAGGAAAATCCTGCCTGGTATACCTTTGGCAATGATGTGAACCCGCAGGACGATACGTTGCCCAATGCCGCCATAGGCTTTGCCCTGGCCTCCCCTACCCTACTGATGCAGGAGGGCCATCGGAAACTAATCATCACGCTTTACTTTGGCACCGAGCCGGATGCAAAATTGGCATCTGAAGGAAACTTCACCCTCACTCTCACCGGAGAGCAGGCCTGGCAAGACCCTATAGTCCCCAAACTGACCCATAGCGCTACCGACAAAACCCTCAGTTTGGAGGTGGAATTGAGTACGGAAGACTCCCCAGTACTCCCCTATTCTGAAGTAGATTATCAGGAAGGCTACAACACCCAATGGCCCATGGTGAAAATCATGTTGGCCGAAGGCAAGGAGGCATTGTACCCACACCTTGCGGACTTAAAGCTGAGCAAGATCACCCTGAAACAAGCAGTAAGCGATATACGCTCCTTAATCCTGCACAATGATGACTCAGCTCTGGACCCCAGCAAGCCTTTCCGGCCCTTTGGCGTACTACCCAAGTTGGGCTCAGCCTTTTACATAGGATACCCAGAAGCCTTCTACAAAAAGCTGGACACCTTCCAGCTTGAGATGGAATACCACGGGGTACCGGCACCAGATATGGGTGCGTATTACTATGGCTACTTCGAGGCCGATGCGATCAAGAATCTGCAAAAGACCTTAACCCAACTCCAGAATGATTTGGATAACCCTCCGGCTTTGAAAAAGGTGGACGAATCGGAGCCTACACCAACCAAAGATGAGGGTAATAACGCCGGAGCCAAACAGGAAAGTAGCGCAGCGGAGGACGTTGTCTTCGGGGAATACATAGATGACGACACCTTTAACTATACCAAATTCTATAATGACCAGATCAACGATCTGCAGAATACCCTAACCAGCCTGCTTAAGATTTCGCTGGATACCTCTGAGCTTCAGAAAGAAATTAGGGCGGCCATCGACCGCCTGGAGGCTAGTCGGGCAGCAATGATTCTCCCCAAATTTTCTTTGGTATACCAGCCAATTGTAAAAGCTACTAACGAATTGCTGACCGAGTTGGGCACAGCGGAGGACCTGGATAACAATCTGTGGCAGGTAGACCCCAGCTATCAGATAGGTCGAGCCTGGAAACCTCTATTGAAAGAGGTAGACAACGAAAGGGGAGAAAACTGGTTCAATCCCATTGCCCCAAGCACCCCCCAGGGAGCCCAAGACGTTCGAAAGTTCACCTATGGCAGGGTGGATGCCCTTGCGGATCCCAGCCTTTTGGGGGAAGAATATGACCGCAAGGTAGCCACTTCACTACCCACTGATCTGGGGCTCGATACCTCTCGCGGGTTTGTCAAATTCACCTTGACGGAGCCTAATGTTCCCTTCCAGGCCTTTGGTCACAAGGAATACCCTTCCTTGTATACCAAACGAATCATAGACCAGACGGTGAACAAAGACTCGAAGGCTATTCTGCCCCGCGAACCGTATACCCCGCTGGTAAAGAGCATTGTGCTACAATACACCGTGGTGCAAGAAATTAGCCTCATCGATCGGGCAAAAAATGTAGCGGAAGAATTTTACCACGTAGGACCGTTTGGTCATGCCCTCATGTACAGCCCCAACTACCAATGCGAAGAGGGCAATACCGCACCCTATGCTTTCCCGCACTTTGCTAACCGGGGTAACTTGTACATAGGCCTCACCGATGCCAAACCGGGTGAAACGTACGCTCTCCTCTTTCAAATGGCAGAGGGTACCGGCAGCACCAAGTTCCCAAAAGACACCGGTTTTGGCTGGTATTATTTGACCGCACAGAACGCCTGGAAATCGCTGGACAGCTACATACAAGTCGACAACACCGACCAATTCCTAAACTCGGGTATTGTGCAAATGGTGATGCCAGACGACTTGGCGAACGAGAATACCCTGATGCGCGATACGCGCAGTTGGTTGCGGGTGAGCGTACCCAATACTCCCGAGGCAGAAAACCAAATGGTGGCAATACATACCAACGCAGTGAAAGCCACCTTCAAAGACCAAGGCAACGATCTCAATCGGCTGGCCGAGGCCTTACCTGCCGATAGCCTGGCAAAGCTGGTGAACAAGGATGCCCAGATCAAAAAGGTATACCAGCCCTACGCTTCCTTTGGTGGCAAAATCAAAGAAGAAAACGCCAGCTACTACACCCGAACGAGTGAGCGGCTACGGCACAAACACCGAGCCATCAACATCTGGGATTTTGAGCGTTTGGTGCTGCAGCATTTCCCTTCGGTATACAAGGTGAAATGTTTGAACCACACAAGCCCCACAAGCGAGCGCGCTCCCGGCCACGTTACCCTGGTCATTGTGTCGAACCTGCGCAACCAAAACGGGGTAGACTTGCTTAAGCCCAGCACCAGTACCAGCAAGCTAACGGCAATAAAAGATTTGTGTCTTGGCCTAGGCAATCCCTTTCTGAACCGCCCCGGCGGAGCAGAAAAGCTACACGTGACGGACCCTACCTATGAGCAAATCAAGGTAGAGTTTAAGGTGCATTTCCATCCCATCCCAGGTTTGGATGCCAACGCCGAACGGAAAAACCTAAACGACGCCATCAAACGATACTTATCTCCCTGGGCCTATACCGAGGGGGTAGACATCCTCTTCGAAGGGCGGGTGCACAAGAGCCAGATTCTCCATTTCGTGGAGAATTACCGAGGCCTGGCCGGCACGGAGGAATTGGTAGATTTTGTGACCTGCTTCAAAATGTACCACACCGTGGAAGATGGTGACGGCAAGTTGGAAGAGAAGGAAGCAGATGTAATAACCCCTACCCGCTCTAGCGCCATTCTGGTAAGCCACAAGGAGCACATCATTACGCTGGTAGGAGATACAGAAAACTGTGCTTGTGATGATGATCCTCAACAAACTACCCCTACGGAGGAGCTTGAGGGCATCGACTATTGGACAGTAGGTTCGGATTTCAGTGTAACCCCCGGTACATCATGAACGAAAAAACGAGAAGCGTACTAAAAAACTACCTGCTCACGGGGAAAAAACCTACCCAACAGCAGTTTGCCGAGTTGGTAGACTCGATGGTCAATAAGCTAGACGATGAGCTGACCATCTCCATTGCCAAGCGGTTTGGAATCCATACGCCAGACCCCCAAGGGCAATTGCACGTAACCACCACCGGGCAGCTACCCGCTCTGGTGCTATCCCATGCCACGCACGGTAGCCAATTTGGAATCCACCCCGGTGCCAGCGGCTCTGCCGTGAAGAAGGTGTCCGTCATAGAGCTGCAAGAACAAAAGGAAATTTTGGCCCTGCTCAAAAGCGGACGGGTAGGTATCGGTACCGATACCCCAAAAGCAACGCTGGGCGTGGAGGGGGGGCTAGCCCTAGGCACTGCCGACGCCAACTCGGAGAACGGCGTACTACAGTGGACCGGAAGCGATTTTGAAGCCC
>DMST01000251.1:5855-9597 GCA_003454975.1 Cytophagales bacterium
ATGGGTCTCACTGACCAACCCATCAGGGATAGTGGATCCGGTGCAAATTCCCGAACCTAGGGTTCAGATTCTGGAAAATAATGTCGGGCTGTTCTGGGAAAACATGGGAGACACTCGGTTTTTGAGCTACAGCCCTAAATTTTATTTGTACCGCTACAAGAGTAGTCGGTTGGACAACCAGAGGCGTACTGCGAAAAAGTGGGTACATCCGGTTCACCAACAGAAAACAACGCATGATAACAAGCGGAACACCGAGTGGTCCGTGCCGAGTGCTCCTTTATCCTTGCGCAACATCGATTTGGATTTAAACTCCTACTTTTTGAAGTACGATGAAACGAAACCGGCTACTCCCCGGGGGCAAGGACAATTCAAAAAAGGGCAGCCTAGATTTAACCGGAGGTTCGAATATTTCCGCGTAAGAATAGTACTCGAACAGTATCCCGGTGGGCCCATTTACGGTCCCTTAAGCACTGTAATCAGTGCAGGTAGTCGAAGACATACGGATGGATACTACAGGCTAGTAGTAGAGCACACCGCTCCATCGCGGTATCAGGAAAGGTTTTAAGAAATAACAAGCCTAAGGAGACAACAAGAAACAATACAAAAAACATAAAGGAAGCAGGGAAACGCCCTGCTCCCACCCAAGAAATTCAAGACAATGGGGTAGCATTCCAATTATAGAGTTGACCCCTCTGCGATGAGGACCTGTTGAGATGGGCAACCCGTAGTATGACACGCGACAGTGTAAAGGGTTGACACTTCCTAAAAGGCAACCGCAATAGACGTAGAAACAGAAGGATGTTTAGTCGAGACGGTTGACGCTAGTACTTGTGTAAAAATGAGAATTGAAACTAGCAACTTTATGTACAGCAACTCTGGAATGCCCCCAGAAGCATTTTCCCTGAAAAAGGGAGCTTATGGAAGGACCAAAAACCATATCGAAGGCACCGCCCCAGTTTGACAGCCAAAGCTGGGAGGCCCTGCGTACGCTAGGGCTGGAGCATATAGAAGCGCTCAGCAAACGCATCTGGACGGACTACAATACGCACGATCCGGGCGTTACGCTGCTGGAAGTGCTTTGCTACGCCATTACCGATTTGGGCTACCGGGCCTCCTTCCCCATCCAGGACCTACTCACTACGGAGAACACCTCGGTGAAAGACCACTTTCACTCGGCCCGGCAGGTGCTGTCCTGTAACCCCCTTACGCTGGCCGACTGGCGCAAGTTGCTGATTGACATCCCCGGCATCAAAAATGCCTGGCTGGAAGCCACCCAGATGTCCTTCCCCAAATTCTACCTCAACTGCCCCGACAGTACGCTCACCTATTCGGCTCTCAACAAAGTAGGCGAAAAACTGGACGAGGTAGTACCGGAAGGGTTCTACAATTGCATCCTGGAGTTTGATGACCCCGAAACGGTGGCGGGCGGCACGGATGCCATGGGTGACCTCAACAGCAATACCATCACCTACACCTTTGAAGTACTGCTGGATCCGGAAGCAACCGATCTGGAACAAGACCAACTGCCCCCGCTAGAGGGGATGAAATTTGAGTTGGAGGTGACCTTTGCCACGTGGGATCTGGTAAACGATAAGCGACCGCTACGCAACTACATTCGGAACATCTCTTTTGACTATTCGGATGAGTATAAGGACTACGCCATTGAGGTCATCACCAAAGACAGCCCTCTGGACTTTATCGTACAGGTCTTTAACCTCTCCACCCTGGACCGGGTAATTGACCAAGACCTCAGTGATGCACTGAGGCTACACTTACAAAGACACCTAGGCTTTGCCAAGCATCCGGATCCGCTGAAGGAAGCTGAGAACCTTGATAACAATGTTCTAGACCGATACCGGGCCAAGCTAGCCTTGGTTAGGGGGTTGGTACAAGACGCCAAAATCAAACTGCACCGGCACCGCAACTTATGCGAGGACTTCCTGCGGTTTTCCTCCTTACGGGTAGAAGAAATTGGTATTTGTGCCGATATCGACCTCAAGTCGGATGCTGATCCTACGCTGATCCAAGGTGAAATCTACTACCGGATAGAGCAATTCCTATCGCCCCGGGTGTATTTCCACACCCTACAGGAAATGTACGATGATGGATATGCCACGGAAGAAATCTTTTTGGGCCCAGCCTTACGCCACGGGTTTATCAAAGACGATGAGCTCGCGCTGGCCGATCGGCGGCGGGTGATCCACGTATCTGATCTTATCCATGAGATCATGGACATCCCGGGGGTGGTAGCCGTGCGGGACATCCAGATAGCAAACTTTCCCAAAGCCACCGACGCCAACATACCCCAAAAGAGCGTGAAGTGGTGCCTGAAGCTGGCCTACGAACAAAACTTTGTACCCCGCATGGGGTATGAGCACTCACGCATCACCTTCTACAAAAGTGATCTGCCGTACATGGCCAGTGAGTCCCTAGCACTGAACTACTGGGACGATCTGCGCGATGCGGAGCGGGAAGCCCGGCTGGGGGATACCATCGAGAATGAAGACCGGGCAGTACCGGAAGGCAAGTACCGCGGGGTAGGCAGTTACTACTCCGTACAGCACGACTTGCCCCAAACCTACGGAGTAGGCAACATTGGCCTACCCGATACATCTACTGACCTACGCAAGGCCCAGGCCCGGCAACTACAAGGCTACCTAGCCTTCTTCGAACAGTTGCTAGCCAACTATTACAGCCAGCTAGCCAACCTGACCGATTTGTTTGGCTTGGATCTACGGCAAAAGGATGAGTTTGGAGAGCCCAGGGTAAAAGACGGGAAACCGCTATACAAACCTACCTACCCAAATCAACCGCTTACCGCGGTACCTGGCTTTCCACACCAAGTGGCCGACTTCATCAAGGATTGGGAAGGCCAATCGGAGCGGACCATCCAAACGGAGTGGGCCAACTATTTGGCCGATGAAGACAGCCCATACCGAAGTGAACTGGCGCGCATCTCCGAGCCAGATGCCATCATGGTAGACCGTCGCAACCGCTTCCTGGACCACCTGATGGCTCGCTTCAACGAGCAATTTGCTGACTATGCGGTGCTCATGTACATACTGGAGGGCGAAGAAGGCCGCCGCTCCATGATTGAAGACAAGGTAAATCTACTCAAAAATTACCCCGAGGTCAGCGGTAACCGGGGCAAAGGATTTGACTACGTAGACCCCCAACGCGTTTGGGACATTGACAATGTATCCGGGTTGGAAAACCGGTTTCGGATGCTACTGGGCATAGAGGAGCAAACCGAGCGGAAGCTGGTGCTGGAAGCCCACCCCTACGTGAAGATATTCACCGACGTGGGGGGCAACTACCGCTGGCGGATTTATGACCTGCGCGAGGAAATTATCCTCAATAGCGACAAGGGCTATACGGCCGAGGAAATCAACGGTATGATTTTCAGCGCCATGGAGCGCGGTCGAGATATTAAAAACTACGATGCCACCAAAACCACCCAAAGCGGCAAGCATTACTTCAACCTGCTGGATGAAAAGGGCGACGTCATAGGCCGCACCCAGAACTATTACGATTCCCCCGAAGAGAGGGACGAGGTGCTGGATACGCTCGTCAACTTTCTGGAAGAACTGGCGCCGGCTTTCCAAAGCATGGTGGGCGAAGGCCTGCACATCATAGAGCACCTCCTGCTACGGCCACGCAGCTGGATAGACCAATTTCTGCCCATCTGCTCGGAGAGCCAAGGCGGCGATTGTTTCGATACCGACCCGTATACCTTCCGCAT